>DASPZH010000533.1:0-2168 GCA_035636335.1 Streptosporangiaceae bacterium | reverse complement strand
GAACAACTCCATCAAGGCCAAGGAGCTGTACAAGAAGGACAAGGACTACGTCGTGATGAACGGCGAGATCCTGATCGTGGACGAGTTCACCGGCCGCATCCTGCACGGCAGGCGCTACAACGAGGGCATGCACCAGGCCATTGAAGCCAAGGAGGGGGTGGCGATCAAGGACGAGAACCAGACCCTCGCCACCATCACCCTGCAGAACTACTTCCGGCTCTACGACAAGCTGTCCGGCATGACCGGCACGGCCATGACCGAGGCCAACGAGTTCCAGCAGATCTACAAGCTCGGCGTGGTCCAGATCCCGACCAACAAGCCGATGATCCGCGGCGACCAGGCCGACGTCATCTACCAGACGGCCCAGGCCAAGTTCGAGGCGTGCGTCGAAGACATCCGCGAGCGGACCCAGGCCGGGCAGCCGGTCCTGGTCGGCACCACGAGCGTGGAGAAGTCCGAGATCCTGTCCCGGATGCTCAAGCGGCGCGGCGTCCCGCACGAGGTGCTGAACGCCAAGTACCACGAGCGTGAGGCGACGATCATCGCCCAGGCCGGCCGACGTGGCGCGGTCACCGTGGCCACCAACATGGCCGGTCGCGGCACCGACATCATGCTCGGCGGCAACCCCGAGTTCATCGCCGATCTGGAGCTGCACCAGCGCGGCCTGTCCCCGGTCGAGACGCCGGAAGACTACGAGATGGCCTGGCCCGAGGCGGTCGCCAAGGCCAAGCGCGCGGTGGCCGAGGAGCACGAGGAGGTCGTCGCGGCGGGCGGCCTGTACGTGCTCGGCACCGAGCGGCACGAGTCACGCCGTATCGACAACCAGCTGCGCGGCCGGTCCGGACGCCAGGGCGATCCGGGCGAGAGCCGGTTCTACCTGTCCCTCGAGGACGACCTGATGCGGATGTTCAACTCCGAGCGGGTCGGCGCGATCATGGAACGGCTGAGCATCCCGCCGGACGTCCCGGTCGAGTCCAAGGTCGTCACCCGGGCCATCAGGTCCGCGCAGACCCAGGTCGAGCAGCAGAACTTCGAGATCCGCAAGGACGTGCTCAAGTACGACGATGTGCTGAACCGGCAGCGCAAGGTCATCTACGGCGAGCGCCGCAAGGTGCTCGAGGGCGCCGACCTGCACGAGCAGATCAGCGAGATGGTCGACGAGGTGACCGCCGGGTACGTCGCCGGCGCCACCGGCGAGGGCTATCCGGAGGAGTGGGACCTGGACAAGCTCTGGCAGGCCTTCCGGCAGCTGTACCCGGTCGGCATCTCCGTCGACGACGTCATCGAGGAGGCGGGCGGCGACCGGGCCGGGCTCACCGGCGAGTTCATCACCGAGTCGGTGATCGCCGACGCGCAGGCCGCGTACGAGCGGCGTGAGCAGGAGTTCGGTTCGGAAGTCATGCGTGAGGTCGAACGCAGGGTGGTGCTGTCCGTGCTCGACCGGAAGTGGCGCGAGCACCTGTACGAGATGGACTACCTGCGCGAGGGCATCGGCCTGCGTGGTTACGGCCAGCGCGACCCGCTGATCGAGTATCAGCGCGAGGGCTACGACATGTTCAGCGCCATGATGGACGGGATCAAGGAAGAGTCCGTCGGGCACCTATTCAACCTGGAAGTCCAGGTCCAGGAGAACCCGATCGTCGAGGAGGGGGGCGCGCCCGGCGCCGTGCCGCCCGGCGGTGCCGCTCCTCCCGGCGCCGCTCCCGGTGGTGTTGCTCCCCGTGGCTCGGCTCCTCCCGATAGCGCCGCTCCCGGTGGTGCGGTTTCCGGTGGTGCGGTTTCCGGGGGCGGCCCCGGCGCGTCCGGCCAGGCCGCCCGGGCCGGGGTGCCCGCGCAGGGCCGCGCCGGCGGGGCGCACGCCCGCGGCGCCGCCGCGGCGCGGGCCGGCGACGGCCGGGGCGCTCAGGGCGGGACCGCGGCGCCCAAGCGGGATGGCCGCGCCAGCAGCGCCCAGGGGCAGCCGCCCAGGCGAGCCGGTCGGCCCGGCAGCGGCGCCCACGCCCGGCGGCCCGGCAGCCCGGCCGGCGGCCAGAACGCGCCCGGCGGCCAGGGTGCGCCCGGCGGCCAGGGTGCGCCCGGCGGCCAGAACGCGCCCGGCGGCCAGAACGCGCCCGGCGGCCAGGGTGCGCCCGGCGGCCAGGATGCGCCCGGCGGCCAGGATGCGCCGA
>DASPZH010000532.1:0-6980 GCA_035636335.1 Streptosporangiaceae bacterium | reverse complement strand
GGCCCGAACGGGTCGGGCAAGTCCAACGTGGTCGACGCCTTCTCCTGGGTGATGGGCCAGCAGGGCGTCAAGTCGCTGCGCGGCGGCAAGATGGAAGACGTCGTCTTCGCCGGAACGTCGGGCAGGTCGGCGCTCGGCCGGGCCGAGGTCACGCTGACCATCGACAACAGCGACGGCGCGCTGCCGATCGAGTACGCCGAGGTCACCATCAGCCGGCTGCTGTTCAGGACCGGCCAGAGCGAGTACGCGATCAACGGGAACCAGTGCCGGCTCCTCGACGTGCAGGAACTGCTCTCCGATACCGGCCTCGGCCGGGAGATGCACGTCATCGTCGGGCAGGGCCACCTCGACGACATCCTCAACGCGGGCCCCGAGGGACGCAGGGCGCTGATCGAGGAGGCGGCAGGCGTACTCAAGCACCGCAGGCGCAAGGAGAAGGCCCTGCGCAAGCTCGATGCGATGCAGGCCAACATGACCAGGCTGGTCGACCTCACCACCGAGCTCGGCCGGCAGCTCAAGCCGCTCGGCCGCCAGGCACAGCTCGCCCGCAAGGCCGCCGTCATCCAGGCCGACCTGCGCGACGCGCGGCTCAGGCTGCTCGCCGACGACTACGTCACGCTGTCCGCGGAGCTCGCGCGGGACGACGCGGACGAGACCGCCGCCGCGGCGCGGCGGGCCGAGCTCGAGGCCGTCCTGACGACGGCGCGTGCGCAGGAGGCCGAGCTCGAGGCGGCCGAGCAGCAGCACGCGCCGCGGCTGGCTGTCGCGCAGGAGACCTACTTCGCGCTCGGCGGGCTGGCCGAGCGGTTGCGCGCGGTCGCCGACCTGGCGTCCGAGCGGCACAAGCACCTGTCGGCCCCGCCCGAGCCGGCCAGGCCGGGCCGTGACCCCGACGAGCTCGAGCAGGAAGCGGCGGCGCTGCGCGACCAGGAGCGGGCGCTGAGCGACCGGCTGGGCGCGGCGCGCGAGCAGCTTGCCCTGGCCGTGTCGGCGCGGACATCGGCGGAGTCCGCGCTCGCCGAGACCGAGCGCAAGATCGCCGCTGATGCCAGGGAGGCGGCCGAACGCGCCGAGCGGCTGGCCAGGCTGCGCGGCCAGGCGGGTGCCGCCCGGAGCAGGCTCGCCGCGGCTCAGGAGGAGGCCGGCCGGCTGGCCTCGGTGCTCGCGTCCGCCCGGGCTCGCGCCGAGCGGGCGCAGCAGCAGTACGGCGAGCTCCAGGACCACTTCGGCGGCCGGGACGAGGACCGCGCCGAACTGGCCGCTGCCCACGAGCGGGCGGCCGCCGCGGTCTCGTCGGCATCGGCCAACCTGGCCAGGTCGCGCACGGCCGAGCACGAGCTCAGCGACCGGCGGGCCGGGCTGCGGGCCAGGGCGGCCGCGCTGGAGGAGGCCGTGCGCCGCGGCGCCGACGCCGCTGCCGTGCTGCTGGCCGACGGCAGCGGGTTCCCTGGCGTGCTCGGCCCCGTAGCCGAGATGCTCTCCGTCGCCGACGGGGCGTCCGAGGCGATCGCCGCCGCGCTCGGCCGGTCGGCCGCCGCGGTCGCGGTCAGCGACATCGAGTCGGCGGCCGAGATCTTGAGGCTGCTGCGCGACGGCCAGGCCGGCACCGCCGACCTGGTGATCGCCGATGACACCGGCGCGGGTAGGGCGGCGAGCCGCGGTGCCGGCCGAGATGGCACGATCGGCGGCGGCGCCGCCGCGGGCGCCGGCCCCGAGCGTTGGTCCGCAGCCGAGCGGTCCGCCGCGACCGGCCATGACGAAGCCGACCAGCGCCTGCGAGCCGTTGTCCCCGCAATTGACCTGGTGAAGGCGCCTGGCGAGCTGGCCGCCGCCGTCGAGCGGCTGCTGGCCGGGGTTCTCGTCGTGCCCGACCTGGCGACCGGGCTCGAGCTGGTGCACGCCGATCCGTCGGTCGCGGTCGTCACGGCCGCCGGTGACCTGCTCGGAGCGCACTGGGCCAGGGGCGGATCGGCCGACGGGCAGAGCCTGCTCGGGCTCCGGTCAGCCGCTCAGCAGGCGGTCGGCCAGCTCGCCGCGGCCGAGTCGGCCGCCCAGCGCGCCGAGCGCGAGCTGGGCGACGCGGCGGAGGAAGAGGAGCAGGCGCGGCAGGTCCTGGCGCAGACGCAGGCCGCGATGGCTGAAGTCGACGCCGCGGCGGCGGAGGTCTCCGGCCGGCTCGGGGCGCTGGCCGGGGCGGCCAAGGCCGCGCAGGACGAGGCCGGCCGGCTGGTGGCCGCGATCGCCGCGGCGGACCGTTCGGCCGAGAAGAGCAGGAGCCAGCTTGCCGAGGTCGAGGCGAGGATCGCCGCCGAGTCCGGCCAAGACGGGCATCGGCGCGACGGCACCGGCGAGCTGAACGGCCCGGACGCGGAGCGGGCCGGCGAGGGCCGGCCGGCCGAGGCGGCCGGGGGCGAGGCGGCCCTGGCCGAGGCGGCCGGGGGCGCGCCGTCGGCCGCGGCCAGGCAGGCGCTGGCGGACAGCGCGGCTGCCGCCAGGAGTACCGAGATGGACGCCAGGCTCGAGGTGCGGACGGTCGAGGAGCGGCTGCGCGCGATCAGCGGGCGGGCCGACGCGCTCGCGTCGGCGGCGCGGGCCGAGCGGCAGGCCGTCGCCAGGGCAGCGGAGCGGGCCAGGCGCCGGGCCGCCGAGGCGACCGTGGCCGCCGCCGTGGCTGCCGGGGCGCGAGTCGCGCTGGCGTCGATCGAGCGGTCGCTGCTGCTGGCCGACTCGGAGCGGCAGCAGGCCGAGGTCGCGCACCAGGGCCGGGACGAAGAGCTGAAGGCCGTCAGGGCGCGGATCAGGGAGGCGTCGGCTCAGCTCGACAAGGTCGTCGACACCGCGCACGGCGCCGAGGTCGCCAGGGCGGGCCGGCGCCTCAGGCTCGAGCAGGTCCAGGCGAAGGCGCTCGAGGAGTTCGCCGTCGAGGTCGCCGAGCTGGTCGCGGAGTACGGCCCCGACGTCCCCGTGCCCACCGGCGACGAAGAACACCCGCCGGCCGCCTACGACAGGGACGTGCAGCAGCGCCGCGCGGACACGGCCCAGCGCCAGCTCAACCAGCTCGGCAAGGTCAACCCGCTGGCGCTCGAGGAGTTCGCCGCGCTTGAGGAGCGGCACGCGTTCCTGGTCACGCAACTCGAGGACCTGCGCAAGACGCGGCGGGACCTGCTCACCGTCGTCAAGGAGGTCGACGACCGGGTGCAGCAGGTGTTCGCCGCCGCCTACGCCGACACCGCGCGCGAGTTCGAGCAGATCTTCGGCCGGCTGTTCCCGGGCGGCGAGGGCAAGCTGATCCTGACCGAGCCCGACGACATGCTGGCGACCGGCATCGAGTTCGAGGCCAGGCCGCCCGGCAAGCGGGTGAAGCGGCTGTCGTTGTTGTCCGGCGGCGAGCGGTCGCTGACCGCGATCGCGTTCCTTGTGGCGATCTTCAAGGCCAGGCCGTCGCCGTTCTACGTGCTCGACGAGGTCGAGGCCGCGCTCGACGACACCAACGTCCAGCGGCTGCTCGACATCTTCGAGGAGCTCAGGTCGAGTTCGCAGCTCATCGTCATCACGCACCAGAAGCGGACGATGGAGGTCGCCGACTCGCTGTACGGGGTGAGCATGCGGTCGGACGGCGTCTCCGCCGTGATCAGCCAGCGCCTGCGCGAGCGCGAGCTCGCCTGACTGGGCGGCAGCACTGGGCGGCAGCACTGAGCGGCAGCCCGCCGCAGCACTGGGCGGCAGCCCGCCCGAGGAGGCGGCAGTTCATTACGGCGAAGGATCTTCCTCGCCGGCGCGGGAAAATCCTTCGCGCTAACTGCTGGCGGACCGGCGCGGAGAGCGGCCTGGCTCGGTTGGTCGTCTGCTTCTGCCAGACTTGAAGCCGTCATGGAAACAGTTCTCATCATCCTCGGGGTCGTTCTTGTCGTCCTGATCGTCGGCGGCGGCGTGCTGCTCGCGCCGCGCGCACGGCGCCGCGGCAAAGTCGCGCCCGGATCGTCCGCCGCCGCCGAAGCGGGCCGGGGCGGTGTCGCGACCGCGGCACGGCCCGCTGCTCACGCCCCGGCCGCCGAGCCAGGAGCGGCGCCGCCCGCCGAGGTCACGGCGCCGCCGCTGGTGCCGGAGGCGCCCGCCGCGCCAACTCCGGCCGTCGAGAAACCGCCGCCGTCGGCAGGCCGCATGGTCCGGCTCAGGAGCAGGCTCGCCAGGTCCCAGACGGCGTTCGGCTCGGCGCTGCTGACCCTGCTGTCGTCGGGCAAGCTCGACGATCAGACCTGGGAAGAGATCGAAGAAGTCCTGATCACCGCCGACATGGGGGCGGGCCCGGCGGCGCAGATGGTCGGCCGGCTCCGCACCGAGGTCAAGGTGGCCGGGACCAGCAACCTGGCCCAGGTCAAGGAGCTGCTGCGGGCCGACCTGCTCGAGCAGGTCGGCGCGGACTTCGACCGGACCGTGCACGCCGCGCCGCACGGCGACCGGCCCGCGGTGCTGCTTGTGGTCGGCGTTAACGGCACCGGCAAGACAACTACGTGCGGCAAGCTGGCGCGGATGCTGATCGGCGACGGCCGCACGGTCCTGCTCGGGGCCGCCGACACCTTCCGCGCCGCGGCCGTGGACCAGCTTGAAACCTGGGCCAGCAGGGTCGGCGCGACCGTGGTGCGGTCTGACCGCGAGGGCGCCGACCCGGCGAGCGTGGCGTTCGAGGCGGTCAGCGAGGGCACGGCGCGCGGGGTCGACGCCGTGATCGTGGACACCGCTGGCCGCCTGCACACCAAGACCGGGCTGATGGACGAGCTCGGCAAGATCAAGCGGGTCGTGGAGAAGCACGGCCCGGTCGACGAGGTGCTGCTCGTGCTCGACGCGACGACGGGCCAGAACGGCCTACGCCAGGCCAGGGTGTTCGCCGAGGTCGTCGACATCACCGGGATCGTCCTGACCAAGCTGGACGGCACCGCCAAGGGCGGCATAGTGATCGCCGTGCAGCGCGAGCTCGGCGTACCGGTCAAGCTGGTCGGGCTGGGCGAGGGCCCGGACGACCTGGCGCCGTTCGAGCCGCAGGCGTTCGTCGACGCCATGCTCGGGTAGCGTGCACCCGGGCAACCAGCACAGCCGATAGACAGCACGAAGGAGTTCAGCACAGGTGTTCGAGACACTCTCCGACCGGCTGACCCAGGTCTTCTCGTCGCTGCGCGGGCGTGGCCGGCTGTCGGCCGCCGACATCGACGCCACCTGCCGCGAGATCAGGATCGCGCTGCTCGAGGCCGACGTGGCGCTGCCGGTCGTCCGGACCTTCATCGCCAGGATCAGGGAACGGGCGCTCGGCGCCGATGTCATGCAGGCGCTCAACCCGGCGCAGCAGGTCATCAAGATCGTCAACGAGGAGCTCATCGAGATACTCGGCGGCGAGGCCAGGCGGCTCAGGTTTGCCAAGGTGCCGCCGACCGTCATCATGCTGGCCGGCCTGCAGGGCTCGGGTAAGACCACGCTGGCCGCGAAGCTGGGGCTCTGGCTGCGCAGTCAGGGCAACACGCCGATGCTGGTCGCGGCCGACCTGCAGCGACCCAACGCGGTCCAGCAGCTTCAGGTGCTAGGCGAGCGGGCCGGCATTCCCGTGTTCGCGCCGCAGCCGGGCAACGGGGTCGGCGACCCCGTCCAGGTCGCCCGCGACTCGCTGGCCGAAGCCGGGCACCGGCTGCAGAACATCGTCATCATCGACACGGCGGGCCGGCTGGGCATCGACACCGAGATGATGGACCAGGCCGCGGCGATCAGGGACGCGGTCGACCCGGACGAGATCCTGTTCGTGGTCGACTCCATGATCGGCCAGGACGCCGTGAGCACCGCTCAGGCGTTCCTCGACGGCGTCGGGTTTGACGGCGTCGTGCTCACCAAGCTGGACGGCGATGCCAGGGGCGGCGCCGCGCTGTCGATCGCCCAGGTCACCGGCCGGCCGGTGATGTTCGCCTCGTCCGGGGAAAAGCTCGAGGACTTCGACCTGTTCCATCCCGACCGGATGGCGTCGCGGATACTCGACCTCGGCGACATCCTCACGCTGATTGAGCAGGCCGAGCGGACGTTCGACCAGCAGCAGGCGGCCGACATGGCCGAGAAGCTAGCGTCGGCGGAGGGCTTCACGCTCGAGGACTTCGTCGAGCAGCTCGCGATGGTACGCAAGCTCGGGCCGATCAGCAACCTGCTCGGCATGCTGCCCGGCGCGGCACAGAACCGGGAGCTGCTCAGTCAGGTCGATGACAAGGACCTGGACCGGGCGGCGGCCATCGTGAACTCGATGACCGTGGAGGAGCGCAGGAATCCCAAGATCCTGAACGGGTCACGACGGCTGCGCATCGCGAACGGAGCGGGCGTCACCGTGGGAGAGGTGAACTCGCTCGTGGTCCGGTTCCTCGAGGGCCAGAAGATGATGCGCCAGATGATGGGCGGCGGCATGCCCGGGATGCCGGGCATGCCAGGCATGCGGCGAGCCCAGAAGGGCAAGGGCAAGAAGAAGGGCAAGGGCGGCGGCCGGCCAGCCGGCGCCGGGCGGCCGGGCAGCGTGCCGGGCGGCAGGCCAGGGGCGCTGGGGCCGGCCGGAGCGGCGGGAGCGACCGGCCCGGGCGGGCCGCCGGGACCGGGGAGTCTCGGCGGGCTCGGGCTCGGGGGCGGTCTCGGTGTGGGGCTCGGCGGCGGCGGCTTCGGCGATCCGAGCGGCGGCGGGCTCGATTCCAGCGTGCTTGGCGACCTGGGCGACCTAGGCGGATCCGGTGCTGGCGGATCCGGCCTTGGATCCGGTCTAGGTCTGCCGCCTGGCCTGCGCAGATCGGGCCGGGGCAGCGCGGGCCAGGGCACCGCGGGCCAGAGCACGGGCCGGGACAGCGCGGGCCATGGCACCGCGGGCCAGGGCACGGGCCGGGGCAGCGTGGGCCGGGACGGTGAGGGCCGGGATGGTGAGGGCCGAGATGGTGAGGGCCGGGATGGTGAGGGCCGGGGCGGCGAGGGCC
>DASPZH010000531.1:0-11687 GCA_035636335.1 Streptosporangiaceae bacterium | reverse complement strand
CTCGAGCCCGTCGAGCGCCATCAGCAGCCCGGCCACGCAGCCGAGCAGCGTCGACCTGGTCATCCGCCTGGTGATCCGCGCGGTCATCAGGATCGACAGCGTCCCGGCCACCGCGACCGCGAACCGCCAGCCGAACGGCGTCAGCCCGAACATCCACTCGCCGACGGCGATCATGGCCTTGCCGAGCGGCGGGTGCGCGACGTACTCGCCGGGGCTGGTGAGTATGTGCGTGCTGCCGCTGACCAGCAGGGCGTTGATGTTCTTCGGGTGGCTGTACTCCACGCCGTGTTTCAGGATCGACCAGGCATCGGGCACGTAGTAGGTCTCGTCGAAGACCACGGCGCGCGGCACGCCGAGCCGGTAGAACCGCAGGAACCCGCCGAACGCGGTGACCAGGAGCGGCCCCGCCCAGCCCAGCCACGAGGCCGGCGGCATGGGCGGCACCAGCCGGTCGCGCAGGCTGCGCGCCTGCTCGCCGGCCTGCTGGCCGGTCTCGGCCGAGGGAGGCGGCGCGAAATCGGATGCTTTCATCGGTGCCATCGTAGGGGCGGGTGGCGTTAGCGTGGGCCGCGATGAACTCCGGACTTGACGAAGCGGGCGACCCGGGACGGGAAGCGGCCGACCCAGGACGGGAAGCGGGCGAGCTGGGGCAGGCGGCCCGGCCGCGTGACCCTGGTCCTGCCGGGCGGCCGGGCGGCCATGACCGGGGCATGGGCACGCTGATCCTGGCGGCAGCCCCGATCGGCAGGGCGCAGGACGCGTCGGCCAGCCTGGCGGCGGCGCTGGCCGGCGCGCCGGTCATCGCCGCCGAGGACACCCGCAGGCTCCGCAGGCTGGCCGCCGCGCTCGGCGTGACCCTGACCGGCCGCGTGGTCTCGTACTACGAGGACGTGGAGGCGGCCCGCGGCCCGATCCTGCTCGGCGCCCTGACCAGCGGCCAGGACGTGCTGGTCGTCAGCGACGCCGGCATGCCGGGGATCAGCGATCCCGGCTACCGGCTGGTCAGCGGGGCGATCGAGGCGGGGGTCAGGGTCACGGTGCTGCCCGGCCCGTCGGCGGTGACCGCGGCGGTCGCCGTCTCCGGCCTGCCCACCGACCGGTTCTGCTTCGAGGGGTTCCCGCCGCGCAAGGCCGGCGAGCGTGCGCGCAGGCTCGCCGACCTGCGGGACGAGCGGCGGACGATGGTGTTCTTCGAGTCCCCGCGCCGCCTGGGCAGAACGCTGGCCGACATGGCCGCGGCGTTCGGGGCCGACCGGCCGGCGGCGGTCTGCCGGGAGCTGACCAAGACGCACGAGGAGATCAGGCGGGGCCCGCTCGGCGACCTGGCGCAATGGGCCGGCCGGGGCGAGGGAGTGCTCGGCGAGATCACCGTGGTGATCGGCGGCGCACGGCAGGCCGGCGGGGCGAACGGCGGGGCGAACGGCACGGCTGCCGCCGCGAGCCCGGCCGAGGCCGTGGCCTGGGTCGCCGCGGCCGAGGGGGCGGGCAGCACCCGCAAGGAGGCGATCGCGCTCGCCGCCGCCGAGCTCGGCCTGCCCAGGCGCGAGGTCTACGATGCCGTCGTCCGGGCCAAGGACAAGCGTGGCCGGTCGGCCTAGCCAGCCGGCGGGAGCGAGCCGGTCACGGCCGCGCTCCCGATGATCACCGTGTGCCCGGTCGACGTCCCGAGGTGTTCCATCAGCCGGAGCTGGAGCAGCGCCGGGTGCTCGGACGCCAGCCTGGCCGCGTTCACCAGGCTGCGCAGGGCGGCGGTCTCCCCGCGGGCCCGCTCCAGCGCGGCCACGCCCTGCGCCCTGGCGATCAGGACCTCGGCCTGCGCCCTCTTGAGCTCGCCGGGCAGGATGATGTCCTTGAGCACTAGCTGGTCGATCGCCACTCCGGCCTCATCGGCTCCTCGAACGCTGCCCGCGAGCCGCTCGCCGAGGCCGCTGCGGTCGCCGACGAGGTCGTCGAACGTCGTCGCGGCGAGCAACTCCCGCACGGCGACCTGAACGGCCAGGTACACGGACTGCTCCGGATAGCGGGTCGCCGTCACGTAGCGAACGGCGTCGCTGACGCGAATGTGGCCGGCCACGGTTACCTTGACCGGGACGCCGTCGGCGGTCGGTGCTTCCTGCGTCGGCAGAGAGATGACCCACGGCCTGGTGTCCACCGTCCGCACGCTGTAGCCGGACCGCCACAACCTGTGCCAGCCGGGCCCGAGCACCCGCTGCACCCGGCCGCGGGAGAACAGGACCGCCCGCTCCCACTCGGCCACGCCGACGGGCGCTCCGGGGCGCAGCGCCCGCGGCCCGCGGGGCGCCGCGCTCGAGCCGGGAACATATGCGTGGGCCATCATCTGCTGCTTCCGATCACTCTGGTCGGGTCGTTCTGGTCGGGTCTTCCGGTTGTTCTGGTCGGGTCTTCCGGTCGGGTCGTTCTGGTCGAACTCACCCCGGCCGACTAGTCGAGCTCGCCCCGGCCGACCCAGCCGGCGGCGGGGGCCCGGAGCCCGCAGAGCCGCCGACCGGTGAGGTCGGCCGGGGCTCGCCCTGGTGGGATTCGAACCCGGCCGGTGAGAGCCGCCCTTGCGGCGGATGAACTCGCGGAACCTCGGCCGGTAAGCCGGCTGGCCGCTCATCCCGCCGCGCACCGGACATTACGGCAATCTGGTCCCGCGGCACTAACTCTTTTCGGCGACTTCGCGGCGGCCCGGCCTGGAGCTGCCGCGAGCCCGGTCTGGCTCGGCACGCGCGCGGCCCGGCACGGCCTAGGCTAGAGA
Organism: Streptosporangiaceae bacterium; assembly: GCA_035636335.1. Lineage (GTDB taxonomy): Bacteria > Actinomycetota > Actinomycetes > Streptosporangiales > Streptosporangiaceae > Chersky-822. The sequence goes on along the minus strand of DASPZH010000531.1, from coordinate 8,926 downwards.
GCATGTCCCCAGACTCCAGCCGTCACATCCTGGCCGCCCCCGCCTGGCCGTACGCCAACGGTCCCCGGCACATCGGGCACGTCTCGGGCTTCGGCCTGCCCTGCGACATGTTCAGCAGGTATCACAGGATGGCCGGCGACAAGGTGCTCATGGTCAGCGGCACCGACGAGCACGGCACCCCGATCCAGGTCCAGGCCGACGCCGAGGGCGTGACCGCGCGTGAGCTGGCGGACCGGTACAACCGGGTGATCGCCGAGGACCTGACCGGGCTCGGCATGTCCTACGACCTGTTCACCAGGACCACCACGCTGAACCACTACGCGGTGGTCCAGGAGATCTTCACCGGCCTGTACGACAACGGCTACATCTTCGCCAAGACCACGCTTGGCGCGGTCTCGCCGTCCACCGGCCGGACCCTGCCCGACCGCTACATCGAGGGAACGTGCCCGATCTGCGGGTACGAGTCGGCCCGCGGCGACCAGTGCGACAACTGCCAGAACCAGCTCGACCCGGTCGACCTGATCAACCCCCGGTCCAAGATCAACGGCGAGACGCCGGTCTTCACCGAGACCGAGCAGTTCTTCCTCGACCTGCCCGCCTTCGCCGACGTGCTCGGCGGCTGGCTGCAGTCCAAGAGCAGCCAGTGGCGGCCGAACGTGCTGAAGTTCTCGCTCAACCTGCTCGGCGACCTGCAGCCCCGCGCGATCACCAGGGACCTGGACTGGGGCGTGCCGATCCCGCTCGACGGCTGGCGGGACCGGCCGGACAAGCGGATCTACGTCTGGTTCGACGCAGTGATCGGATACCTGTCGGCCTCGATCGAGTGGGCGCGGCGGTACGGCGACCCGGATGCCTGGCGGGCCTGGTGGCAGGATCCCGACGCGCTCGCGTATTACTTCATGGGCAAGGACAACATCGTCTTCCACGCCGAGATCTGGCCCGCGATGCTGCTCGGCTACGACGGCAAGGGCGCCAAGGGCGGCAGCCCAGGCTCGCTCGGCGGGCTGAACCTGCCGACCGAGGTGGTGTCGAGCGAGTTCCTGACGATGGAGGGGCGCAAGTTCTCCTCGTCCAGGGCCGTGGTGATCTACGTGCGCGACTTCCTGTCCCGCTACGACGTGGACGCGCTGCGCTACTACGTCGCCGTGGCCGGGCCGGAGAGCCAGGACACCGACTTCACCTGGAGCGAGTTCATCCGCCGCAACAACGACGAGCTCGTGGCCAACTGGGGGAACCTGGTCAACCGCAGCATCTCGTTCGCCGCCCGCAACATCGGCTCGATCCCGAAAGCCAGCGATCTGACAGATGCCGACCGGGCCATGCTTGACCGCTCCAGCAAGGCCTTCACCGTGATCGGCGAGTCGCTGTCGCGGTCGCGGTTCAAGGCCGCGATCACCGAGGCCATGCGCACGCTCAGCGAGGCCAACAAGTACCTGTCCGAGGCGGCGCCGTGGAAGCTGCGCGAGTCCGACCCCGAGCGGATGAGGACGATCCTGCACGTGGCGCTGCAGCTCGTCGACGACGGCAAGACGCTGCTGACCCCGTTCCTGCCGAGGTCCTCGCAGAAGGTTTTCGAGATGCTTGGCGGGCAGGGCCGGTGGGCGGACATGCCGCGGATCGACGAGGTGGCCGAGGACGGCGGCCGGCCGTACCCGGTGATCACCGGTGACTACTCGGGTGCGGCGGTCTGGGAGTCGGCGCCGATCAGGCCGGGCACCCCGCTCGCCGTGCCGACGCCGTTGTTCGCCAAGCTTGACCCCGCGGTGGTCGTCGACGAGCTGAACCGGCTCGGCGGCTACGACAGCGACGCGGAAGACTAAGGCGTGTTCCTGAGGAACGGCGGCCGCGTTTGTCGATCATGAAGGCTCCGCCGGCGCCGCCGCCCGAGCCGCTACCCCGACCCGCCTTCGACGCGCACACTCACCTGGACATGCTGCCCGGGCCGGTCGAGGTGGTGCTGGCCGACGCGCGCGCCGCGGGCATCACCCGGGCGGTGACGGTCGGCTGCGACGTGGCGTCGTCGCGCTGGGCCGCGGCCTGCGCGGCCGAGCACGCGGGCGTCTACGCGGCCGTGGCCATCCACCCGAACGAGACGGCGCGCGCCGAGCCGGGCGCGGCCCGGGAGCCGGGCTCGGACCGTGACGCGGTGCTCGCGGAGATCGCCGCCCTGGCCGCGTTGCCGCAGGTGCGTGCGGTCGGCGAGACCGGCCTTGACTACTACAGGGACCACTCGCCGCCGGATCTGCAGCGGGACTGGTTCCGCGCCCACGTCGAGATCGCCAAGACGGCCGGCAAGGCGCTGATGATCCACGACCGCGACGCGCACGACGACGTGCTCGACATTTTGGCTCAACAGGGCGCACCGGAGCATGTCGTGTTCCATTGTTTCTCCGGCGACGCGGAGATGGCCAAGCGGTGCGCCGACGCCGGCTACGTGATGAGTTTCGCGGGCAACGTCACGTTCCCGAACGCCGGGCCGTTGCGCGACGCGGCGGTGGTTGCGCCGGCCGGCCTGATCCTGGTCGAGACCGACGCGCCGTACCTCACGCCGGTCCCGAACCGGGGCAAGATGAACGCCCCGGCCCAGGTCGCGCACACGCTGAGAGCCGTCGCCGAGGTGAAAGGGATCGACGTCGCCGAGTTCTGCACGACCGTCATGGCGACCGGCGAGCGGGTGTTCGGGCCGTGGCGGGACGGGGCGCTCCCGTGACCGTGTCGTGGACCAGTCATGCGGTCGCCGTCACCAGGGCCGGGTTCGCGCGGCCGCGCAGCCCGCACGGCGACCCGCGGGCGGCGGCCGGCCAGGCCGGGCTGCCGGTCAGGGCCGGCTGGCTGACCAGCGCCGCCGACGCCGCGGATCCCGGCGCCGGTGCCGACGCCGGCCGTTCGCTGCTGCTGACCGCCGGGCCAGCCGGTTAACCTGCCTGCCGTGGACGACGCTCATCGGGGCCAGCAGGCGAGCCGTCCGTCCGACGAGCCGGTGAGCGCGCCTGCCGTGGACCAGGCTCATCGGGGTGCCCGGCTGCTCGGGCCCGCGGACGTCAGGCGGATCGCGGCCCGGCTCGGGGTCCGGCCGGCTAAGCGGCTCGGGCAGAACTTCGTGATCGACGGCGGGACGATCAGGCGTATCGTCGCGCTGGCCGACCTGCGGCCGGACGACGTGGTCCTCGAGGTCGGCCCCGGCCTCGGCTCGCTCACGCTCGGCCTGCTCGAGGCGGCGCGCCGGGTGGTCGCCGTGGAGGTGGACGCCGTGCTCGCCGGGGCGCTCCCGGCGACCGTCGCGGAGCGGGCGCCCGCGCTGGCCGGCCGGCTCGAGGTCGTCACCGCGGACGCGCTGAGCATGTCCGCGCCGGCCGGGCGGGCACCGACGGCGCTGGTCGCGAACCTGCCCTACAACATCGCCGTCGCCGTGCTGCTGCACCTGCTCGACGCGGTGCCGTCGATCCGCCGCGCGCTGGTCATGGTCCAGGCCGAGGTGGCCGACCGGATGTGCGCGCCGCCCGGCAGCCGGACCTACGGAGTCCCGTCGGTCAAGCTCGCGTGGTACGGGTCCGCGCGGCGGGCCGGGACCGTCCCGAGGACCGTGTTCTGGCCGGTTCCGAACGTGGACTCGGCGCTCGTCGCGTTCGCCCGCTGGCCCGCTGGCGGCGCGCCGGGCGATGCGCCGGCCGGCCAGCCGGGACCGGGGCGCGCGGCCGTGTTCGCGGTCATCGACGCGGCCTTCGCGCAGCGGCGCAAGACGCTCAGGTCCGCGCTGGCCTCCTGGGCGGGCTCGGCCCAGGCCGCCGAACAGGCACTCAAGGACGCCGGCGTCGATCCGTCGCTGCGCGGCGAGGCGATCGGCGTGGCCCAGTACATCCGGATTGCCGGAGCAGCCGGCCGAGCGCGTACGATCATCGAATCGTGACGCACGTGACGCAAGACGACGGTCTCGCCGGAACCGTCACCGCCCGGGTGCCTGCCAAGGTGAACTTGCAGCTCTCGGTCGGTCCGCTGCGCGACGACGGGTATCACGACCTCGTCACGGTGTTCCACGCGGTCTCGCTCTTCGACGAGGTGACCGTGCGCAAGGCCGACCGGACCAGCGTGGTCGTGAGCGGCGAGGGCGGGCCAGCGGTCCCGCTCGGCCCGGCCAACCTCGCCGTGCGGGCCGCCGTAGCGCTGGCGCGGGCCACCGGCCGGCGCAGCAAGGGCGCGGGCGGCGTCAGGATCGAGATCCGCAAGCGGATACCGGTCGCGGCCGGCCTGGCCGGCGGCAGCGCCGACGCGGCGGCGGCGCTGGTCGCCTGCAACGAGCTCTGGCACGCCGGACTGAACAACTCAGAGCTCACCCACATCGGCGCGCAGATCGGCAGCGACGTGCCGTTCGCGCTGACCGGCGGCACGGCCGTCGGCATCGGCCGGGGCGAGCGGCTGACCAGGGCGCTGGTGTCCGGCAGCTACCAGTGGGTGCTCGCGTTCGGTGCCACCGGGCTGGCCACGCCCGACGTTTTCGCCGCCTGCGACCGGCTCAGGGCCGCCCGCGGCGCCAGGGACGGCGAGGCGCCCGCAGTACCCGCGCCGAAGCTCAGTACCGAGCTGATGGCCGCGCTGCGGTCCGGCGACCCGGCCGCGGTGGGCCCGCTGCTGACCAACGACCTCCAGCCTGCCGCGCTCTCGTTGCAGCCGCTGCTGCGCCGCGCTCTCTCGGCGGGCAAAGAGCACGGCGCGCTCGGCGCCATCGTGTCCGGCTCGGGACCGACCTGCGCGTTCCTGGCGGCCGACCCGGACGCCGCGCGCGACCTGGCCGTCGCGATCACGGGGGCGGGCGTATGCCGCGCGGTCGTCCAGGTCTCGGGCCCCGCTCCCGGCGCGTGTGTCGTGGAGTCGCGCGCCCTGCACCCGTGACCCGAGCGGATAACACAGCGTGAACATCGTTAACCTGGAGGCCGCCGTCAAGGCCTACGGGACGCGGGTGCTGCTCGACCACGTGTCGCTTGGTGTCGCCGCAGGCGACAGGATCGGCGTGGTCGGCCGTAACGGGGCGGGCAAGACGACGCTGCTCGCGGCGTTGGCCGGCGCGGCCGACCTCGACTCCGGCCGATCGACCAGTGTCCGCGACGCCCGGATCGGCTACCTGCCGCAGTCCGAGAAGCTGGCCGGATCGGTGCGGGAGATTGTGTTCGCGGCGTTGCCCGAGCACGAATGGGCGGCCGACGCGAGGACCCGGGGCCTGCTCAGCGCGCTGCTGTCCGGCATCGAGACCGGCGCGCAGGCCGAGCGGCTGTCCGGCGGGGAGCGCCGCCGGGTCGCGCTCGCCGCGCTGCTCCGCGGCACCTATGACCTGCTGTTGCTCGACGAGCCGACGAACCATCTCGACATCGAGGCGATCAGGTGGCTGGCCGGATACCTGGCCGGCTACGGCCCGGCGTTCGTGCTGGTGACGCACGACCGGTGGCTACTCGACCAGGTCTGCGACCGCACGTGGGAGGTCGCGGACGGCCAGGTGCACTCCTACGACGGCGGCTACTCCGCCTACGTGCTGGCCAGGGCCGAGCGGGCCAGGCTGGCCGCGGCGCAGGACCAGCGCAGGCGCAACCTGCTTCGCAAGGAACTCGCCTGGCTGCGGCGCGGCCCGCCGGCCAGGACCAGCAAACCCGCGTTCCGGATCGAGGCCGCGACCGCGCTGATCGCCGACGAGCCCGCCCCGCGGGACGGCGTCGAGCTGTCCAGGCTCGCCGCGGCCAGGCTCGGCAAGATCGTCATCGACCTGACCGACGTGACCGTCACAGCCGGCTGCGTGACCCTGCTCGATCACGTCACCTGGCAGCTCGGCCCCGGCGACCGGGTCGGCGTGGTCGGAGTCAATGGCAGCGGCAAGACCACCCTGCTGAACGTCCTGGCCGGCCTGCCGGCCGGCCAGGACCGCAGCGGCGATGTCGTCACCGGCAAGACCGTGCGGCTCGGCTACCTCACCCAGGAGCCCGGCCCGGTCGATCCCGGCCTGCGGGTGCTCGAAGCGGCTCAGCAGGTCCGCGGCTCGGTCCGGATCGGCCGGCGGGAGCTGTCGGCCGGCCAGCTTCTCGACCGGCTCGGCCTGAGCGGCGACCGGCAGTGGGTGCCCGTGGCCGAGCTCTCCGGGGGCGAGCGGCGCAGGCTGCAGCTCCAGATGCTGCTGATGGCCGAGCCTAACGTCCTGCTGCTCGACGAGCCGACCAACGACCTGGACATCGACACGCTGACCGAGCTCGAAGACCTGCTCGACGGCTTCCCCGGCTCGGTCGTGGTGGTCAGCCACGACCGGTACTTGGTGGAGCGGGTCACCGATCACGTGCTCGCGCTGGTCGACGCGAAGCTGGCGTTCCTGCCCGGCGGGGTGGACGAGTACCTGCGCCGCAGGGACGCCGGCCAGGCGGGCAAGCCGGTCAGTGAGCCCGCGGCGGCGGCGGGAGCGGCGGCGGCGGAGCGGGATGGCGGCGATCAGGCGGCCGGCCTGTCCGTCGGCGAGCTGCGCGCGGCCAGGAAGGAGCTGGCCAGGCTCGACCGGCAGCTCGCGCGGCTGGCCGGCTGGGAAGCCGAGTTGCACGAGGCGCTCGCCCGGGCCGGCGCCGACTACGTCAGGCTCGTCGACCTCGGCGCCGAGCTGCGGTCGGTGCAGGCCGAGCGGGCCGCGCTGGAAGACCGCTGGCTGGAACTCGCCGAGGCAGCCTCCGAGTAAGGATGATCCGTGCTCTTGGACCTCCGCGATCGGTTTCTGCCACACTATGGAGAATGCGTGGAGGCGGGTGCCGGGCGCCGTTCCGGGTGGAGAAGGCCTGATGCAGCGAGCTTTGGGGCTAGGCAAGTCGAGCGCGCACGGCGAGCGGGCCTTCATGAAGCGGCTTGGCGTTCTTCGCAGCCGGACCGAGATGTCCGGCGACCGGCTGCTGGATATCGGCTGCGGCGACGGCGCCTATTGCGTGCGCCTGGCGCCGAGCTTCACCAGCGTCGACGCGATCGATATCCAGACCGACCGGCTGGCGCTGTTCATCGAGCGGGTCGCGGGGACGCCCCTGGCTGATCAGATCACGATCAGGGAAATGTCGGCTGACAAACTCGACTACCCCGATGACACCTTCGACCTCGTGACTGCGATTGAGGTGCTAGAGCACGTCACCGAGCTCGATCGCGCGCTGGCTGAGATCTGCCGGGTACTCAAGCCGGGAGGGCGGTTCGCCTTCACCACGCCCAACAGGTGGTTCCCGTTGGAGACGCACGGGTTTCATTTCCGCGGACGGCGTTACCCGCCCGCTCGCGGGCCGTTCCTGACCTGGATCCGCCCCCTGCACACCCGTCTCGCCCGCGCCCGGACATTCACCGCCAAGGAACTGAGGCAACGGCTGACCAGGGCGGGACTGCGCACGCTGACGGTCGACTACATCATGCCGCCCTTCGACCAATCGGCGGTTGGTGGCCGCATCAGGCCGATCACCGACCTGGCCGAGCGGACTCCGCTTCGGATCTTCGGGATGGCGCTCGTCGTCACCGCGGGGAAGTGCGACCCACGCGCTGATGATCGGTGATCATGAGCGCATGATGGCCCGCCAGAAGGCCCGGGCGATGACGCGGTAGCCTGCGTCGTTCGCGTGCTCGTTGGGTCCGCGGGGCGGCGCGGCGCACATCCAGGTGAGCGAGCAGATCACGGTCACGTTCGGCGGCGCCGGACCGGCCCGTCCCGCGCCGCGCGGCCCGGCGGCGCCGAAGTCGGTGCTGCGGAAGGCGGCGAAGACATCGGCGACCCGGGCACCGACGCGGTGGTAGCGCTTGGTGATCAGCCGGTTGACGCCGGCGGCGAAGCTGTCGGTCACCATGCCGATCTCCCTGCCGGTCCGCCCGGTCCGCCACAGCCCCAGTTCGGGCACGTAGTAGGTCATTCCCGCGATGAGGACCCGGCGGCCCGCCGCCGCCCTGAGCGTCGCCAGTATCGTGGTGAGGTTCCGCTCGATCCGGGGAACCCGGCTGACCAGGCACGGGATGATCGTGGCGGGGCGGGCGCCGATGACGCAGGAGTTGGGGTCGTTGGCGCCGATGTCGATCGTCACGAGCGCGGTGCGCCCCCGGTGCGCTCGCAGGAACCTCGCCGCCTGCGCGAGCTGGCTGCCCGCCGGGTAGCGGCAGATGCCGCCGTGGATCATGGTCGAGGTCGTCTCGCCCGAGCAGCCCAGCTTGACCAGGCGCAGGTGCCCGATCACCCCGCCCAGCCTGGCCGCCAGCCGGTCCGCGTAGCCCCGCGCGGTCGGCACGTCCCGGCCGGTCGCCGTCGGCTGGATGCCTAGCGAGAGCGAGTCGCCGAGCGAGAGGTAGTAGGCCGGGCCGTTGCCCGCGGGGTGGGTGAGCCCGCGCCGGACGGCGACCAGGCCGGAGCCGCCCGGCCGGGGCGCCCCGGAACGCTGCTGACCGGCGTGCTGGCGCGACCCTGGCGGGTCGGACGCGGTCAGCGCGCACCCGGCCAGGACAGGCGCGGCGACGAGCAGCGCGACCGCCGCCCGCGCCGCGGCGTTACGGCGTGCCACGGCTATCGAACGGGCTGAGCAGCAGCCTGAGCAGCGAGGCAAGCTGCTGGCGGTCCGCGGCATCCAACCCGGCCAGCAGCTCGCGCTCCTGGCCGAGCAGGTCGGCCAGGGCGGCGTCGGCGACCGCGCGGCCCCGGTCGGTCAGCCGAACCAGCACTCCCCGCTTGTCCTGCGGGTCAGGGAGCCGCGTGACCAGCCCGCCCTCGGCCAGGCGGTCGATCCGGTTGGTCATGGTTCCCGACGTGACCAGGGTTGCGCGCAGCAGCGAGCCGGGGCTGAGCTGGTACGGCGGCCCCTGGCGGCGCAGCGCCGACAGCACGTCAAACTCCCACGCCTCCAGGCCGTGCGCGGCGAACGCCGTCCGCCTGACCCGGTCCAGGTGCTTGGAGAGCCGG
>DASPZH010000530.1:0-5106 GCA_035636335.1 Streptosporangiaceae bacterium | reverse complement strand
CCGCGTAGGCGCACGAGGCGCCGACGATGCCGGCGCCCACCACGATCAGCCGCACTCGGCCGCGCCCCCCCGCGCCTGGTCCCTGGCGAGGCGCTGCACGTCGAGGCCGTGGTCCGGCAGCGCGGGCGAGAACACCCACAGCACCTGGGTCGGGCCCGCCGTCGGCGGGACCTGGAACGTGTGCGCGGCGCTCGACTGGAACGTGAAGGCATCGCCGGCGTCGAGCGTGAGCGTCTCGCCCGCTACGACGATCCGAAGCCGACCGGCCAGGACGAATACGAACTCGACGTCGGCGGGCAACGAGTAAGGTTCGTCGCCGCTGCCGCCGCCCCGCTCGATGTCGCTGAGAATGGCCTGTACGCGCTTCTCCCCGGCCGGCGTCAGCAGGTACTCCCTGACGCCGTTCCCGCCGAAGTTGATTGGCGGGTACTCGCCCCGCCTGACCACCTCGCCCTTGGCCGCCTGGAACAGCGAGCCGACCGAGATGCCGAGCGTGTCGCAGAGCCGGATCAGCGAAGCCACCGACACCTTCGTCAGGTCACGCTCCAGCTTGGACAGGAATCCCTTGGTCAGCCCGCTCTGCTCGGCGACCTCGGCCATGCTCCTGCGGGACGCCAGCCTGGCCGCGCGAAGCTGCGCGCCGATCCGCGGCCCGGCATCCGGCGCGCCGCTGCCGAGCATCGCCCCTCCCTCCGCGCAGGTCAGGCGTATCGGAGACCTGCACCACTTATGGCATACCAGAACATCTGAGGAAACAAGTGTTGACTTCTATGAAACATAACGTCACAGTCGTGTCTAACTTCAGCGGGGCGATATCTCGGCAACCCCGCGCACGAGGAGGCGACGTGGCTACAGGCGCCCGGACCCAGACGACGACCGAGGAACTAGAAGGCGCTCTCCTCGGCCAGATCGAGGTGCACTCGATCGACTGGATTCCCGACCCGGAACGGCACGGCAAGACCTGGCAGCAGACGATGCTGTGGTTCCTGGGCAACTTCCAGTTCTTCACGATCCCGATCGGCTTCATCGGCCCGGAGTTCGGGCTGTCGCTGGGCTGGTCGATTCTGGCCGGCTTCGGTGGTATCGCGTTCGGCACGCTCTTCATGGCGTTCCACGCGACCCAGGGGCCGGTGTTCGGGCTGCCGCAGATGATCCAGACCCGTGCGCAGATGGGCTACCGCGGCGTCGTCATCGCGCTGTTCGCGGTGCTCTTCACCTACATGGCCTTCAACGTGGCCGATCAGGTGATCATGGGCAACGGGCTGCACTCCGCGTTCGGCTGGAATGCCAAGGTAGTCGCGTTGGTCACCGCGATCGTCGCGGCGCTGCTGGCGATCTTCGGCTACGACTGGGTGCACCGGGTCTTCCGGTTCCTGCTCGTGATCTCGCTGCCGTGCTACCTGATCATCTCGGTGGCGATCTTGCTCGGCGACGCCGGCGGGCACGCGGCCAAGCCGAGCGGGTTCGTCTTCGCCGGGTTCATGACCCAATTCACGGTCGCCGCCGCCTACAACATCACCTACGCGCCGTACGTCTCCGACTACTCCCGCTACATGCCGAGGAACACCAGGCCGTCCGGGATCATCGCGGCCGTCTTCTTCGGCGCCTCCGGCTCGGCCGTCTGGCTCATCGCGCTCGGCGCCTGGCTGGCGACCCGGCTCGGAGTGAACGACGGGCTGGTCGGCCTGCAGAAGGTCGGCGACAACATCGCCGCGCCGCTCGGCTCGGTGACCGCGGTGCTCTCAGCGACCGCACTGCTGGCCACGATGGGCATGAACGCCTACGGCGGCATGCTCAGCGTCCTGACCGGGATCGACTCGTTCAGGAAGATCAAGACCAGCAGGCTCTGGCGGGCGGGCACGATCGGGGTGCTCGCCGTCATCTGGTTCCTGCTCGGGCTGGCCTGGAGCTCGGCGAGCGCCGCGACCGCCGTGCTCGACTCGCTGACGCTGATGCTGTACCTGCTGGTCCCGTGGACGGCGCTGAACCTGGTCGACTACTTCTTCGTCCGGCGCGGGCATTACGCGATCACCGACATCTTCCGGCTGGACGGCGTGTACCGCCGCTGGGGCTGGCGCGGCCTGACCGCGTACATCGTCGGCTTCGCCTGTGAGATCCCGTTCATGGTGATCTTCCCGATCGGCAGCTTCTCCTACACCGGCCCGGTGCCCGGCCACCTGACCGACGGCGTCGACTACGCCTGGCTGGTCGGGCTGGTCGTCTCCGGACTGCTCTACCTGCTGCTGTCCCGGACGCTCGACAGGGAGGCCGAGCGGACCGCGATCGAGGCCAGCGACCGCGAGCTGCAGGCGATCGACGCCGCGGCGGCCGCGGCGACCTGACTGCTCGTCCGGGGTCATCCCGCGCTCGGTCTGCGGGGGTTCCGGGGTCTCCCCGGGCCAGCACAGCGGGCCGTGCGCGGGATGATCGTCATGACCGGTGAGCGCGAGAGCTGGAGCGAGATGACCGAGCCTGTACCGCGGATCAACCAGGACGGCAACATTGGTCAGGTAGACGCGACCAAGGTACCGAGGTACGGCGGACCCGCCACGTTCGCCAGGTTGCCGGGGATCGACGAGGTCGCCGGGGCGGACGCCGCCGTGCTCGGGGTCCCGTTCGACAGCGGTGTCACCTACCGGCCGGGCGCGCGGTTCGGCCCGTCGCACATCAGGGAGTCCTCGCGGCTGCTGCGGCCCTACAACCCGGCGCTCGGCGTGTCACCGTTCGCCAGCCTCCAGGTCATGGACGCCGGCGACCTCGCGGTCAACCCGTTCAGCATCGAGGAGGCGATCTCGAGCATCGAGCGGGGGGCGCGGGCACTGCTCGAGCGGGTTCCGTACGTGCTCACGCTGGGCGGAGACCACACGATCGCGCTGCCGCTGCTGCGCGCGCTGGCCGCCGTGCACGGCCCGGTCGCCGTCATCCACTTCGACGCGCACCTGGACACCTGGGACACCTACTTCGGCGCCGCCTACACGCACGGCACACCGTTCCGGCGCGCCTCGGAAGAGGGCCTGCTCGACCGGTCGGGCTGCGTCCACATCGGGATCAGGGGCCCGCTGTTCTCCGACGCCGATCTCGGCCAAGACTCCGGACTCGGGTTCGAGGTCGTTTCCGCCCCAGAGGCCGACAACCTGGGCGTGGCCGGGATGGCCGAGCGCATCGCGGACCGGGTCGGCGACCGTCCCGCATACGTCTCCGTCGACATCGACGTGCTCGACCCGGCGCACGCGCCGGGCACGGGAACCCCCGAGGCTGGCGGCCTGACCAGCCGCGAGCTGCTCGGGGTGCTGCGCTCGTTCGCCCGGCTGCGGCTGATCGGCGCGGACATCGTGGAGGTCGCGCCGAGCTACGACCATGCGCAGATCACCGGCATCGCCGCCGCGCACGTCGGGTACGAACTGCTGTCCGCCCTGGCCGCGGGCCGGCCGCCGTCCTGACGGCGGGCGGCCCGCCGGGCCCGCCGGCGGCACGCAGCATGAGGAGCGTTCATGCCATCGGACCGTTACGACGTCGCGATCGTGGGCGCCGGCATCGTCGGGCTGGCCGTCGCCAGGGAGGTCACGCTGCGCCGGCCGGGCGCGCGGGTACTCGTCGTGGACAAGGAGCCCGCGGTCGCGCAGCACCAGACCGGGCACAACTCGGGAGTGATCCACGCGGGCGTCTACTACGCGCCCGGGTCGCTCAAGGCCAGGCTGTGCGTCCGGGGCGCCAGGCTGATGTACGCGTACTGCGAGCAGAACGCGATCCCGGTCGAGCGCTGCGGCAAGCTGATCGTCGCCGTGCGCGACGACGAACTGCCCCGGCTCGCCGACCTTGAGGCCCGTGGCCGCGCGAACGGCGTCCCCGGGCTGCGCCGGGTCGGGCCGGCCGAGATCGGCGAGATCGAGCCGGAGTGCCGCGGAGTCGCCGGGCTGCACTCCCCCGCCACCGGGATCGTCGACTTCGCCGCGGTGACCCGGGCCATCGAGCGGGAACTGCGCGGCCTGGGCGTCGAGTTCGCGCTCGGCTGCGAGGTCACCGCGATCCGCAGGGAGCCAGGAACGGCCCGGCTCCCCCCGGCGGCCGCCCGTCCCGCACCGCCGGCCCGGCCGACCACCGTGCTCGTGCACGCCGGCGGCTCGTTCCGCGCCGACTGGGCGATCGTCTGCGCCGGGCTGTGGTCGGACCGGCTGGCCGTCTCGGCCGGCGCTCCGGCCGATCCGCGGGTCGTGCCGTTCCGCGGTGCGTACCTGCGGCTGGCCGCCGGCCAGCCGCCCGTGGTCCGCGGCATGGTTTACCCGGTGCCCGACCCGGCGCTGCCGTTCCTCGGCGTCCACATCACCAGGCAGATCGACGGCAGCGTCCTGCTCGGGCCGACCGCGCTGCTGGTCGCGGCCAGGAACGGGTATCGCCGGGAGCCTGCGGCGCCGGCCGATGTCGGGAAAACGGCGCGCGACGCGCGGGCAACCACGCGGGAGGCAGTGCGCGGCACGTGGGAAACCACACGGGAAACAGCGCGCGACGTCCGGGAGACACTGCGCGACGCCCGCGAGACGCTGAGCTGGCCAGGAACATGGACGGTCGCGAGGACATTCTGGCGCACCGGACTGACCGAGCTGGCTATGGCGATCAGCCGGCGGCTTTTCGTTGAAAAATGTGCTCAGTACGTCCCGGCGATCGCCTCGATGAGAATGGATCCGCGCGCCACGTCCGGCGTGAGGGCGCAGGCCGTGGGCCGGGACGGGCGACTGGTCGACGACTTCGCGATCTCGCAGACCCCTGGCGCGACGCACGTGCGCAACGCCCCGTCGCCGGCCGCTACCTCGTCGTTCGCGCTGGCCAGCCAGATCGTCGACGAGTTCGAGGCCGCGTCGGCCTGACCTGCACCGACCAGAGCCGGGCCGCGAGCCGCGCCGGACCGAACCCGCCAACCACGCCGAAGCGCATCAACTGCGGTTGCGGTTCACATTTTGCGTACAACTAGGTTCGCAACGTGATGAACTTCTCGGGTGGTCTCGACGTAAGTCTCGGTGGGGTCGTTGAGACAGCACAACCCAGCTCGAATGGATTGTCATGCCAGTTTTCGCTCTTATCACGTGGATTGTCACCGCGCTTGGCGGGCTC
>DASPZH010000529.1:0-3646 GCA_035636335.1 Streptosporangiaceae bacterium | reverse complement strand
CTGCGTGCGGCCGCGCGCCGCGCGCGGGTCGGGCACCTACGTGGACGCCCCGTACCGGTGGCGGCTCATCGACGGGGCCGGCCACTTCCCGCACGAGGAGGTGCCAGACCGGTTCGACCTGGAGTTGCGGTCCTGGCTGCTCGATCCCGAGCCGGAGCGGTGAGGCCGCCGGAGGCGGACCGCGACCGCGACGTAAGCGGGCGGCCGAAGAACGCCAGGCCGAGGGACGGCCTCGGCAGGCCACTCGACCGGGGTGCGGCCGGCGAACCCGTGATGCCGGACGACCTGCGGCTGGACTCCGGCGAGGCGGTGCTGCTCGCTCAGCGGCTCATCGACGAGGGCCGGCCGTTCCACGCTCACGAGGTGCTCGAGGCGGCGTGGAAGTCGGGCCCGTCCGAGCAGCGCGACCTGTGGCAGGGCCTGGCCCAGATCGCCGTGGGCCTGACGCACGCCAGGCGCGGGAACGCGCGGGGGGCGGTCGCGCTGCTCAGGCGCGGAGCCGCGGCGGTGGACGGCTTTCGCGCTCGCGCGACGATGCCTGGTTACCTCGACGCGGCTGGCACCGCCGCGTGCGCGACGGAGCTAGCCGACCGGATCGCCGCCCGCGGCCTGGCGTCGCTGACCGACCGTGACTTCTGCCTCCGCGTCACCGCGAGTGCGCCTCCGCGTGACCGCGACCGCGACTCCGGGTGACTGTCGCCGCGCCCCCGGCGGCTCGAGCGGGTCGGGCGGGTGTCGCGGGCGGCTTGGGCTGGCGTTACTGGGCTGGCGTTACTGGGCTGGCGTTACTGGCAGCCGCCGGTGGGCGTCCCGGCGATCAGGCGCTCGCCGTGCTTGATGTCCGTGGTCAGCTCACTGCTGGTCAGCGCGTAGCCGGTATTCGGCACGGCGACGGCGGCGGCGAACACCATGCCGTAGACCTGGCCGTTCGGCGCGATCAGCGGGCCGCCGGAGTTTCCCGGCTGGACATCGGCGCGGATCGGGTATATGTCACGGACGACCCGCGTCGTGTTGTAGATGTCAGGGCCGCTGGCGGACTCGGCGCGGCCCACGCGGGCCGGCACGGGAGTGAACGCGGCGTCAAGCGGGTAGCCCGCCACGATCGCGTTCCCGCCGAACGGCGCCGAGGCCGCCAGGTGCAGGGCGGGCAGGTCGAGACTGGGAACGTACAGCACCGCGATGTCTCGTTCAGGGTCGAAGAGCACGACCCGGGCAGGATGCTCGCCCGGCACGGTCCTGGTGTAGACCTCGGGGCCGTCGGTGACTCCCGCGACCACGTGCGCATTGGTAATCACGTGGTCCCGGCTGATCACGAAGCCGCTGCCCTCGATCGTCCGCTGGCAGGCTGGCGCCTGGCCTTCGATCTTCACCACGCTGTTCCGGTCCAGGTGCAGCCCTGGCTGGTGCAACACGCTCGGGTCCAGCTTCGGCACGTTCAGCGCGGTCTCGGCGCCGAGCGCCCCGAAGACCTGCACGTACGGCTGCGTGCTCAGCAGCCTGCGCAGCGCCGTGAACTCCGGGAGAGCGGCCTGGGGAATGAGCCGGTTGACGCTCCTCAGCAGGATCGACCTGTTCACCTCGCGCGCGATAGCGGGGATCGCCGGCGCGTACGCGACGAGCGAGCCGATCATCCAGGCCAGCACCAGGATCGCGACCACGTTCACGGCGGCGCCGCCGATCGAGTCGAGCATGGTCGACGGCCTGCCCCTGACGTGCGAGCGGATCATGACGCCGAGCGCGGATGCGACCAGCATGCCGACGACGGCGGCGGCGAACACGCCGATGATCGCCAGCACGGCCTCCAGGTTCTGGCGCGCGGTCAGTACCGTGGCGATACCGGGCGCGACGTAGATGCCGATGACGGCCCCGCCGGTGAAGCCGACGAAGCTGAGCACGCCGATGATGAAGCCCTGGCGATACCCGGCGACGGCGAAGGCGGACGCCAGTGCGATCAGGACCAGGTCGAGCAAGTCACCTGACACGGCCCTAACGGTATCCGGCTTCCTGGCCGCTGGAAACGACAGCGGCGCGATCGGCCAGCGGCGGCGCGGCGGCAGCGCGCGGTGTGCGACCGGGCACCGACGCCGTGACCGCCGTCGGTGCCCGTCAGCTCACCGGCTCCGGGCCGTCTACCCCGGTCAGGGCCGTGCCCGGCGGGAGGTCGGCCACGGTGGCTGTGTCCCAGGGCCGCTCCCAGCTTCCCAGCGCGAGCAAGCGGTCGAGCACGAACGCGGTGAACCCCCAGATCAGCATCCCGCCCGCCTGGAAGGCCGGCCCGGCGTCTCCGTTGGGATACCTGATCATCAGCCTGCGGGCGGGATCGGCCAGGTCGGCCACCGCCACCCTGGCCACGGCGGCGACCTCGGCCGGGTCGCCCGGCGCGACCGGGGCCGGCCGGCGCCACCAGGCGAGCACCGGGGACACGCGAAAACCGGTCCGCGAGATGTACAGGTCGGGCAGGACCGCGACGACGTCGACGCCGGCCGGGTCGACGCCCGCCTCCTCGGCGGCCTCGCGCAGCGCCGCGCCGACCGGCCCGTCGTCGCCGGCGTCGATCATGCCGCCCGGGAACGCGGCCTGGCCGGCGTGCCTGCGCAGCGAGTTGCTCCGCTGCACGAGCAGCACATCGGGACCCCGAGCGCCCTCCCCGAAGAGGATGAGGATCGCGGAATGGCGGCCGCCGCCAGGCGGCGGGCGAAGCGCGGGCGGCACGGCCATCTGGTCGGTCGATCTGGCCAGCGCGGCGAGCCAGCGCGGCTGGCCGTCGCCGCGCGCCGCCGTCACGAGAAGGGACCGGACTTGACCAGCCGCGCAGCCACGACCGGGTCGGTCGGTCCCTCGCCGTAGGACGGGCAGAGGGCAGCGATCGCGCATGCTCCGCACGCGGGCCGGCGCGAATGGCAGACCCGCCGCCCGTGCCAGATCAGCCGGTGCGACAGCATCGTCCACTCCGAGCGCGGGAAGAGCGCTCCCACCTCCTGCTCGACCTTCACCGGGTCATCCGATGTGGTCCAGCCGAACCGCCTGGCGAGCCTGCCGAAGTGCGTGTCGACGGTGATGCCGGGAACGCCGAACGCGTTGCCGAGCACGACATTGGCCGTCTTCCTGCCCACCCCCGGCAGCGTGACCAGGTCCTTCAGCCTGCGCGGCACCTCGCCGCCGAACCGGTCGCACAGAGCCTGGCCGAGGCCGATGATGCTCGTGGTCTTCGCCCTGAAGAACCCCGTGGTCATGATGATCTTCTCGACCTCGGCCCGGTCCGCGGCGGCGTAGTCGGCCGCGCTGCGGTAGCGGGCGAAGAGCACGGGCGTGACCTGGTTCACCCGCCTGTCCGTGGTCTGGGCGGACAGGATCGTCGCGACCAGCAGCTCAAGGGGGGAGCCGAAGTCCAGTTCGCAGTGCGCGTCGGGATACAGCTCGGCGAGCTCCCTGTTGATCCGCCGCGCCCGGCGGACAATGGCGGTCCTGGACGGCTCGGGCTTGGCGGCGGCGCGCCTCCTCCTGGGGGCTGGCTTCACCGGCGCGGGAACGGCGGGCGGCGCGGAGGCGGCGGATGGCACGGTCATCACTGGTCCAGCCTATGGTCGGCGGGCGGCAACGTCGTCATTGTGCACCGCGCAGCTACGCGGGCGGAACGGCATCGCGG
>DASPZH010000528.1:0-7722 GCA_035636335.1 Streptosporangiaceae bacterium | reverse complement strand
CGGTCGCCGTTCCCGCCCTCGTCGAACTGGCCGAAGGGCCGTGGCTGGCCACCGGGCTGCGGCTGAGCGGGCCCGAGCAGCTAGCGGCGCTGGGTGCGGGGCAGCCCGTCGTGGCGGAGTTCGTCAGGCCGGCCGACGGGGCGAGCTACCCGGTGTTCCGCCCGGGCGGCAGCACCGGCGCAGTCAGCACCAGCCCGGGCGGCAGCACCGGCTGAGTCAGCACCGCCGTGGCTGCCGCCCGCCTCGCCGAAGCGCGCCAGCGCGATCGCGCTGACCAGGGCCAGCACGAAGCCGGCGGCCGCGAGCCCGGCCAGCCCCGGCCGGGTCGTGTCACCCAGCAGCAGCACGCCGACAATCGCCGGCGGGACGGTCTCGACCAGGATGACCGATGCCGTCGCCACGGTAACGCTGCCGCTGTCCAGCGCCGCGGCGTAGAGCATGAACGAGATGACGCCCGCGGCGGCCAGCGTGTACGTCACCGGCGACCTGACCAGGTCGTGCGGCGTGAACCCGGGCAGGATCCTGGCACAGACGGCGACCATGCCATAACCCATCCCGGCCAGCGCCCCGAGCACCGGCGTCCTCGCGCCGTCCGGCAACCGCGCCGCGGCCACCCCGGCTAGCGCGGTGGCGGCCAGCGCCGCGATCAGGGCGAGATGGAAGTCGGCGCCGACCGGTGCCGCGCCCTCACTGCCCGACGACGAGCCGAGCAGGCCGACTCCCACCACCACCGCGGTCACCGCCAGCCACTCTCGGGCGGTCAGCACGGTGTGCATCAGCCAGGACGCGAACACCGCGGTCACGGCCAGGTTGGCGGCGATGATGACCTGGACCTCGAACAGGGGCAGCCGCCTGAGCGCGATGAGCTGGCAGACGAACCCGAACAAGTCGATGGCGAGACTGGCGACGAACGGCCACTGCCTCAACATCCTGATGACCAGGCCGGGATCGACCCCGCAGGACCCGCCGGACCCGCCGGGGGCGAGCGCGCCGGGCCCGCGGCGGCGCGACGACGCCAGGACGGCGATCGCCTGCATCACCGCGGCGAGGCCGTAACACAGCGCGGCGACGAGGGCCGCGGCCAGGCTCACGAGCACAGGACGACCCTACGCCGCCGGAACCGGCCGCGATCGGGATCATGAAAGGCCAGCCGCGGGCGGGCGTTGGCTACGGGGAATGCGCGGGAGCCCGGATGCCGGTCAGCTTGGCCAGCCTGGTCCAGAACCCCGGTGACTTCCCGGCCCACCTGACCCCGCCGGGCCCGGCGCCCGTGACCGACTCGCAGCCGGAGGCCCGGACCGTCACCGCGGGCCGGGACCGCCCGCCGGCCGCGAAGATGAGCTGATATCCGCCGCCGATGTCGACCGGGCAGGCATACACGCCGTGCGGCATCTTCGGCAGGCCGCAGACAAGGCGGGCGAGACCGCGCGCCCTCGCCCGGTCGCGTATCACGATGCTCGGCAGCTTCCTGGGCACCGGCTTGGTCTGGCCAAGCTGACTGCGCGAAGGAAGCCGCACTACTCGGACCGACGTCACGGCGGCCGGGTCCGCGCAGACCGACCACACCGCCATCGGGGCCCCCGGCTGGCCGGGCGACTGGACCGCGCGCGACTGACCGGCACGCGGGCCGCTGCCGGCCGCTCGGGGCGCGCCTTGGCCGGCGCCGACCTGCCCGCAGCCGGCCAGCGCCGCGGTCGCGATGACCACTAATCCGGCGGCGCCCGCGGCCCAGGTCGCGATGGACGTTTTGCGCTTCGACAATGTCGCCATACGGCTTCGACGGCCCGGCCGCACGGCCGGTTCCATCCGGCTCTGGCACGGCCCGCGGCGGCGGCGACTCAAACGCCGGCCGCTTGCATGCCGCGCAGCTCCTGCTTGAGCTCTCTGACCTCGTCCCTGAACCTGGCGGCCAGCTCGAACTGGAGCTCCGCCGCCGCCGCGTGCATCTGGTCGGTCAGGGCCGTGATCAGGGCGACGAGGTCCTCGCGGGCCTGTCCGCCGGTTCCCGGCTCGACCTCGGCGTCGCGGACGCCGCCGGCCGCGGCGGCCGCCCTGGCCCGGGCGGCCATGCCGGGCACCGGCGCCTTGCCACGGCTCTGGCGCCGGCCGGAGCCGCCGAGCAGCTTCTCCGTGTCCGCGTCCTCGCGGGCAAGCTGGTCGGTGATGTCGGCGATGCGCTTGCGCAGCGGCTGCGGGTCCACGCCCTGCTCGACGTTGTAGGCGATCTGCTTGGCGCGACGCCGGTTCGTCTCGTCGATCGCCTTGCTCATCGACGGGGTCATCTGGTCGGCGTACATGTGCACCTGGCCGTAGACGTTGCGGGCGGCCCGGCCGATGGTCTGGATCAGCGACGTGCCTGACCGCAGGAAGCCTTCCTTGTCCGCGTCCAGGATCGCGACCAGCGAGACCTCGGGGAGGTCGAGGCCTTCCCGCAGCAGGTTGATGCCGACGAGCACGTCATACTCGCCGAGCCGCAGCTCGCGCAGCAGCTCGACCCGGCGCAGCGTGTCCACCTCGCTGTGGAGGTACCTGGCCCTGATGCCGAGCTCAAGCAGGTAGTCGGTCAGGTCCTCGGACATCTTCTTGGTCAGCGTCGTGACCAGCACCCGCTCGGACCGCTCGGCGCGGAGCCTGATCTCGTGCACGAGGTCGTCGATCTGGCCCTTGGTCGGCTTGATGATCACTTCGGGGTCGACCAGGCCGGTCGGCCTGATGACCTGCTCGACCACGTCGCCGCCGACCCGCTGGAGCTCGTAAGGACCGGGGGTCGCCGACAGGTACAGCGTCTGGTCGATGCGGTCGCAGAACTCCTCCCACGTCAGCGGCCGGTTGTCGATCGCGCTCGGGAGCCGGAAGCCGTGCTCGACCAGCACCCGCTTGCGCGAGACGTCACCTTCGTACATCGCCCCGATCTGCGGCACCGTGACGTGCGACTCGTCGATCACGAGCAGGAAGTCCTCGGGGAAGTAGTCGAGCAGCGTGTTCGGCGGGCTGCCCGCCTCGCGGCCGTCGATGTGCCGCGAGTAGTTCTCGATCCCGGCGCAGCTTCCGACCTGGCGCATCATCTCGATGTCGTAGTTGGTCCGCATCCGCAGCCGCTGAGCCTCGAGCAGCTTGCCGGCCCGTTCCATCTCGGCGAGCCGGCCGGCGAGCTCCGCCTCGATGCCCGCGATCGCCCGCTCCATCCGCTCCGGACCCGCGACATAGTGCGAGGCGGGGAAGATGTACAGCTCGTCATCGGTGGTCAGCACCTCGCCGGTCAGCGGGTGCAGCGTCATCAGGCGCTCGATCTCGTCGCCGAACATCTCCACCCGGACGGCGTGCTCCTCGTAGACCGGGATCACCTCGATGGTGTCGCCGCGGACCCGGAACGTCCCCCGGCTGAACGCGAGGTCGTTGCGCAGGTACTGCATCCCGACCAGCTTGCGCAGCAGCGCGTCGCGCTCGATCGTCTCGCCGACCTTGAGCCTGACCATCCGGTCCACGTACTCCTGCGGCGTGCCGAGACCGTAGATGCACGACACCGAGGCCACCACGATCGTGTCCCGCCTGGTCAGCAGGGAGTTGGTGGCCGAGTGCCGCAGCCGCTCGACCTCGTCGTTGATCGAGGAGTCCTTCTCGATGTAGGTATCGGTCTGCGGGACGTACGCCTCCGGCTGGTAGTAGTCGTAGTACGAGACGAAGTACTCCACGGCGTTGTGCGGGAGCATCTCACGCAACTCGTTGGCGAACTGCGCGGCCAACGTCTTGTTGGGCAGCATGACCAGCGTCGGGCGCTGGAGCCGCTCGGCCAGCCAGGCCACCGTCGCCGTCTTGCCGGTGCCGGTAGCGCCGAGCAGGACCGTATCGGGCGCCCCGGCCCTGATCCGCTTCTCGATCTCGGCGATGGCGGCCGGCTGGTCACCCGCCGGCACCATGTCGGTGACGACCTCGAAAGGTGCTACTCTCCGTTGAAGGTCTGTTACCGGGCGCATCGTGTCTCCTCACACCGCACGCTCCAACTGTAGGCGGGAGTTCTGACACTCGGCACCGACGTCAGGCCGGCGGGGGGTATGAGCGCGGCCACGCTGACGCGCCGGGGCACGCCGACCACTGGCTGGCCTGCCCGGCCCAGAATGGGGGAATGGACGACACCGAGTTCACGCGGTGGTTCGGGGCCGAACTGGCCGCCCTTCCTGACGTGCGGGCCGTTGCCCTGGGCGGCTCGCACGCCGGCGGGACCAGCCACGCCGGAAGTGACTGGGATTTCGCGATCTACTACCGGCGGGTGTTCGACCCTGCTTCACTTCGCAACAAGGGCTGGCCGGGTGATGTATCGGAGATCGGCGGGTGGGGCGGCGGGGTGATGAACGGCGGCACCTGGCTGACCGTCGGCCAGCGCCGGGTCGACGTGCACTACCGCGACCTGGACGACGTCGAGCACTGGCTGGCCGAGGCGCAAGCGGGCCGTTTCGCCAAGGAACTGCTGCTGTTCTACGTCGCGGGCATCCCCAGCTACGTGCTGGCGGCCGAGCTCGCGACTCACGTAGTGCTGAGCGGCGAGCTGCCTCGCCCCCAGTACCCGGCACTCCTCGCCGCGGAGGCGAGCAGGCACTGGATGGCCGACGCCCGCGCCAGTCTGCGGTACGCGGCGGCGGCCCTGCACGGCCGCGGCGACGTGCCGGTCGGCCTGGCGAACGCGGCCCGCGGGCTGATCGAGGCCGCGCACTCCCGGCTGGCCGAGCGGCGGGAATGGGTGCTGAACGAGAAGGGAATCGTGACGCGGGCCGGGCTCGGGCCGCTGGCCGAGCCGCTGCTCGCCGCCGCCGACCCGGCCGCGCTCGCGGCGGCCGTGGAGTCGATCAGCCGCCAGCTATGATCCGGGCGTGATCAGCGCGATGACCGCAGCCGGGCCCGGCGCCGCAGCTCGGCCCACAGGTCACCGACCTGGCGGTCAAGCTCGGCCAGCGACGAGGAGTTGTCGACCACCAGGTCCGCGACGGCCAGCCGGCTGTCCCGGCTCGCCTGGGCGGCCATCCGGGCCTGTGCCTGCTCCTGGCTCATTCGCCGGTGCCTGATCAGCCGATCGAGCTGGGCGTGCTCCGGCGCGTCCACCACCACCACCAGGTCGTAGCCCGCGGCGAGGTAGTTCTCCGCGAGCAGCGGGACGTCGTGGACGACGATCGCGTCCTGGCCGGCGTCCTTTTCCAGTTCGGCCATCCGCGCGCCGACCAGCGGATGGATGATCGCGTTCAGCTTCGCCAGCTCCGCCGGGTCGGCGAACACGATCTCGCCCAGGCGATCCCGGTCCAGGTCGCCCTCGGGGCGCAGGACTCCGGCACCGAACGCGGCGACCACCGCGGCCAGGCCGTCCGTTCCCGGGGCGACGACCTGCCTGGCGATCGCGTCGGCGTCGATCAGCACGGCACCCTGGGCCGCGAGCCGCCTGGCGACCTCGCTCTTGCCCGCGCCGATCCCGCCGGTCAGGCCGACCCTGAGCATCTCGGTGATCCTCCCGGTGAACGGCGCGTGGGCTCCCGCGTCACGCGCGGGAGCCCACCGGCGATCGCTGAGCTTGGCAGGTCGCTGGGCGCCCTAGTTCCGGCCGCCCGAGAGCTTCTCCCGCAGCGCGGCGAGCGCCTCGTCCGAGGCAAGCGCGCCGCCCGAACTCTCGGGTTGGCTCGAACCCGACGTGTGCGAGCCGGAGCCCGCGTCCCGTTCGCCATCACCCTCGGCCTTGCTGCGGGCCTCGGCGACCTGGCGCTGATGCGCCTCGAACCTGGCGCGAGCCTCCGCGTACTGCCGTTCCCACTCCTCCCGCTGGGCGTCGAAGCCCTCGAGCCACTCGCCGGACTCCGGGTCGAAGCCATCCGGGTAGACGTAGTTGCCCTGCTCGTCATAGGTGGTCGGCATGCCGTACAGCGTCGGGTCGAAGTCGTCGCCGGTGATCTCGCCGACCGCGCCCTCGTTGGCCTGCTTCAGCGACAAGCTGATCCTGCGGCGGTCCAGGTCAATGTCGATGATCTTGACGAAGATCTCGTCGCCGACCTGGACGACCTGCTCGGGGATCTCGACGTGCCGGTCGGCCAGCTCGGAGATGTGCACCAGGCCCTCGATGCCCTCCTCGACCCGGACGAACGCGCCGAACGGAACCAGCTTGGTCACCCGGCCGGGCACGACCTGCCCGATCTGGTGCATCCTGGCGAACTGCTGCCACGGGTCTTCCTGCGTCGACTTCAGCGACAGCGAGACGCGCTCACGGTCCATGTCGACGTCGAGCACCTCGACCGTGACGTCCTGGCCGACCTCGACGACCTCACCCGGGTGGTCGATGTGCTTCCAGGACAGCTCGGAGACGTGCACGAGGCCGTCCACGCCGCCGAGGTCGACGAACGCGCCGAAGTTCACGATCGAGCTGACCACACCCTTGCGGATCTGGCCCTTCTGCAGCGTGTTGAGGAAGTTCTGGCGGACCTCGGACTGGGTCTGCTCCAGCCAGGCACGGCGGGACAGCACTACGTTGTTCCGGTTCTTGTCCAGCTCGATGATCTTGGCTTCGATCTCCTTGCCCACGTACGGCTGCAGGTCGCGCACCCGCCGCATCTCGACCAGCGAGGCGGGCAGGAACCCGCGCAGGCCGATGTCGAGTATCAGGCCGCCCTTGACCACCTCGATGACCGTTCCGGTCACGACGCCGTCCTCGTCCTTGATCTTCTCGATCGTGCCCCACGCGCGCTCGTACTGCGCGCGCTTCTTGGACAGGATCAGCCGACCCTCCTTGTCCTCCTTCTGCAGGACAAGGGCCTCGATGTGGTCGCCGGTCTTGACGACGTCGTTGGGATCGACGTCGTGCTTGATCGACAGTTCGCGTGACGGGATGACTCCCTCGGTCTTGTAGCCGATGTCGAGCAGAACCTCGTCCCGATCGACCTTGACGACTGTCCCGTCGACAATGTCGCCGTCGTTGAAGTACTTGATGGTCTCGTCGATCGCGGCGAGGAAGGCCTCCTCCGAACCGATGTCGTTAACGGCTACCTGAGGTGTGGAGGTGGCCTGCGTGCTGCTCGTCGTCATGTGTAAGTAGGCTCCGGATACGGACAGGGTTTGAGTTTCGGTACGCGATGCGCGGGCGGCCGACACGCTGGCTGGAGTTCCTGGTCAGGACACCGGCCCGGCCTCAAGACTGCCCTGGGGCTGCCTGAGCATGGCGGACTGCAATAGATCACAACGCATCGATCAGCATATGAGAGCGCGGGCAGCGGGTCAATTGCGGGCCCCGCCGGCCCGGCCCGGCACGCCGCGGAGCGGCGGGCTTGCGGCCGCGGAGCGGCGGGCATGCGGGTCCCCAGGAGGCGCGGATCAGTGCGCCGCATCGGCCCAGCTCCGGCCGGTGCCCATCGACACCTCGAGCGGCACGGTCAGCGTGAACGCGCCGCACATGGCCGTCCGCACCAGCTCGCGCAGCGCGCCGAGCTCGCCCGGCGCGACCTCGAACAACAGCTCGTCATGGACCTGGAGGAGCATCCTGGACCGCAGCCCGCCGCGCCTGACCTCCTCGTCCACCCTGAGCATGGCCACCTTGATGATGTCCGCGGCAGAACCCTGGATCGGGGCGTTCAGCGCCATCCGCTCGGCCATCTCCCGGCGCTGCCTGTTGTCGGAGGTCAGGTCGGGCAGGTAGCGGCGGCGGCCGAGCATTGTCTCGGTGTAGCCGTCCTGGCGCGCCCTGGCCACCACGGCGTG
>DASPZH010000527.1:0-2506 GCA_035636335.1 Streptosporangiaceae bacterium | reverse complement strand
CCGAACTGGAGAGCCGGCGCATGGCCGCGTCCAGGGCGGGAGCCGGCACCGAGGCCACCGCGGCGTAGACGGCGCGGTCGATCGCGCCGAGCTGGTGCAGCACCTCGGCCACGCGCTGCCTGGCCGGGCCGCCGAGCCTGGTCAGCTCGTCGGCGATCAGGTCGGCGACCGCCTCGGCGCCGCTGTCGGCGCCGGCGGCGTCCGGACCGGCCGCCTGCGGCCCGCCGGGCTGCCCTGAGGCCATCGGTGCATGCTAGCACCGGGTCCCGGGCAGTTCTCTCTACGAGGTCATCGCCTTCGAGCAGGCAGGAGGTCCGTGGTTGGCGAGGTCGAACGCGGGAGCCGCGGGTGCCGGGGGAGCGTCGGGCGCCGGGGGCGGGGTGGGTGCCGGGTCCCGGCCGGCGGCATCCGAGCGCGCGAGTGCCGTGCTCGCGCTCGCGTCGCTGGCTGCCGCGCTGCTCGCCCTCACGCTGAACGTGGTGCTCAGGATCGGCGCGTTCACGCTTGCCCTGATCGGGCTGCTGGCCGGCGTGACGGCCTGCTGGTACGTGGTGTCGCGGCGCGGACTGGTGCGCGTGCTCGGCGCGATCGCGGCCGTGATCGCGCTGGCCGCTCTCGTCGCCGGCCTGGTGCTCTCGGTGATCAGCGTCTGGATCGTCATGGCGGTCGCCGGGCTGGCCGTCATCTCGGTGATCGCGGCCCGGCATGCGCTGAGGCGGACGCCGAGGGCGCTCCGCTCCCGCGACCGCGCCGCCGCGCGGCCTGCCGAGCCGGCCCCGGGCGGCGTCCGCGGCCCGGACGGACCGGCGCCGGCCGGACCGGCGGCGGGCGGGCCGCAACGGGGCCGGCCGCGGTACGTCCTGATCATGAACCCGCGGTCCGGCGGTGGCAAGGCCGAGCGGTTTCGCCTGGCCGACGAGTGCGCGGCGCGAGGCATCGAGCCGGTCGTCCTGCGTCCCGGCGACGACCTGGTCAGGCTGGCCGAGGATGCCGTGGCCAGGGGAGCCACGGCGATCGGGATGGCCGGCGGCGACGGCTCCCAGGCGACCGTCGCCGCGGTCGCCGCGCGGCACGGGATCGCGCATGTCTGCGTCCCGGCGGGGACGAGGAACCACTTCGCGCTCGACCTCGGCCTGGACCGGGCCGACGTCACCAGCGCGCTCGACGCCTACGCGGACCAGGTCGAGCGCCAGGTCGACCTCGCGTTCGTCAACGGGCTCCCGTTCGTCAACAACTGCTCGCTCGGGCTCTACGCGCGCGTCGTGCAGTCACCGCAGTACCGGGACGCCAAGCTGAGAACCACCGCCGACCTGGTGCCCGACCTGATCGGGCCGGCCGCCGAGCCGCTCGACCTGCGATTCACCGGGCCCGCCGGGGAATCGGTCGCGACCGCTCACCTGATCCTGGTCTCCAACGACCCCTACCAGCTCGCGCATCCCGGCGGCCGCGGGACCAGGGAGCGGCTCGACCTCGGCCTGCTCGGCATCGTGGCCGTGCAGGTCGTGAACGCGGCCGAGGCCAGGTCGTTCATGCTGCTCGAGCTGACCGGGCAGGTGCAGCGGTTCGGTGGCTGGCGGGAGTGGACCGGGCCCAGGTTCGAGGTGGACTCGGACGGGCCGGTGGAGGTCGGGGTCGACGGGGAGGCCACGGTGCTCGAACCGCCGCTGACCTTCGAGTCACGCCCGGGCGCCTTGCGGGTGTGGCTGCCGGAGCGGTCGGTGCGGGTGTCGCCCGCGGCGCGCGCGGTCCGGGTGCTTGCCCGGTCCACGGCCGTTGACCTGGCATCGGTCGCGGCCGGAGTCCGGCCGACCGGGTTAGCCCGGAGTCGGCCGGGTCCGGATTAGCTTGACATCAAGAGAATTGGGTAGTTACGCTGGCTAAGTAGCTTGACATCGAGATACATGGCTCGCGGGTCACGAGGCTGGCCGCGACTGACGCGGCGCGCTAGGGCAGGATGTCGGTTAGGCCGGGAGCGTCCGCGGGGCGGTACGGGCAGCCACGGCAGCGGAAGGACGGGTCACATGACAGCGAACAGCTTTGGCGCTCGCGGCGCGCTGACGGCGGGCGGCACGCGCTACGAGATCCACCGGCTTGATGCGGTGCCGGGATCGGCTGACCTGCCGTTCAGCCTGAAGATCCTGCTCGAGAACCTGCTGCGGACCGAGGACGGCGTCAACGTCACCGCCGGCCACATCGGGGCCCTGGCCGGCTGGGACCCGACCGCCAAGCCGGCCACCGAGATCCAGTTCAGCCCGGCGCGGGTGATCATGCAGGACCTGACCGGCGTCCCCGCCGTCGTGGACCTGGCCAGCATGCGCGAGGCCATGGCAGCGCTCGGCGGCGACCCCGAGAAGATCAACCCGCTCGTCCCCGTCGATCTCGTGATCGACCACTCGGTGATCGCCGACATCTTCGGGCGGCCCGACGCGTTCGACCGCAACGTCGAGCTCGAGTTCTCGCGCAACTCCGAGCGGTTCGCGTTCCTGCGCTGGGGCCAGCACGCGCT
>DASPZH010000526.1:0-12155 GCA_035636335.1 Streptosporangiaceae bacterium | reverse complement strand
AGATCTGCAGGCCGGAGATGCCCAGCCGCCCGGTTCCCGTCATGGCAGGAAGCTCCGCCTCGGGTCGAGCCGGTCGCGCAGGCCATCGCCGAGCAGGTTGAACGCGAACGCGGTCAGCAGGATGGCCAGGCCGGGGAAGGTCACCAGCCACCAGTCCGGCGTGAAGTAACCTTCGCCCTGGGCGACCATCAGTCCCCAGTCCGGGACCGGATCCTGGGCGCCGAGGCCAAGGAATGACAACGCCGACGCGGTCAGGATCACGCCGCCGACGTCCAGCGACACTTGCACGAGCACGGGCGTGACCGAGTTCGGCAGGACGTGCCGGAAGATAATGCGCCCCCGAGAAATCCCCAGCGCGCGGCAGGCCTCGACGTACGGGCGGCCAGCCACGGAAGCGGCCTGGCCGCGGATCAGCCTGACGTACCAGGGCCACCAGACAGCCGCGATCGCGATCGTCACGCTGGTCAGGCTGGCCGGCAGCACGGCGGCCAGCGCGAGCGCGAGCAGCAGCGGCGGGAACGCGAGGAACACGTCGGTCACCCGCATGATGACTTCGTCGACCCAGCCGCCGAGAAATCCGGCGGCGAGTCCCAGCGGAACGCCGATCAGGCAGGCGATCACCAGCACGATGATCGCGATGACGGGCGACACCCGGGCGCCGAAGAGGACCCTGGATGCGATGTCGCGGCCGACCTGATCGGTCCCGAACCAGTGCGCCGCCGACGGCGCCTTGAGCACGGCGAAGGGGTTGGTAGCCGTGCCCGCATCACCGGGGAACGGCGCGATCAGCGGAGCGAAGATCGCGACGAGCACGATCAGCAGGACCAGCGCGCCACCCACCGTCAGCAGCGGATTGGCGCCCAGGCTGGCCCGCAGCTCCCTGCCGCGGGCGACCCCGGTCCGCGGCGGCCTGACCGCCGGGGACTCGATCATCGCAGCCTGATCCGCGGGTCGATGGCCGCCTGCACGACGTCGACCACCAGGTTGGCGACGACATAGGCGACGGCGACGAACAGCGTGACGCCGAGGATGGCGGGCGTGTCCAGGGTCGCGATGGACGCGGCCGCGTAGCTGCCAAGCCCTGGCCAGTCGAAGATGGACTCCACCAGGAACGTGTTGACCAGCGAGTAGCCGAACACCAGCGCGATGGCCGCCGTGACCGGGGTCCACGCCAGCTTCATGGCGAACCGGCCGAAGATCTGCCGTTCACCGAAGCCCAGCGCCCTGGCGTTGAGCACGTGCGTGTCGCCGATCACGTCGAGCACCTGGGCGCGCACCATCCGCGCGATCAGGCCGGCCGGGTAGGCGGCCACGACGATCGCGGGCAGGATCAGGTGCGTCAGCGTGCTGCCGAGCATCGGCATGTTGCCGCCGAGCACGGAGTCGATGACGGGAAAGCCGGTTCGCTTGGCCAGCGGATGGCTGAACAGCAGGCCTGGCGAGTACTCGCCGGCGGCCGGCAGCCACTTGAGCCGCTGGCTGAACACGAGCTGCAGGATCAGCGCCATCCAGAAGATGGGCATCGAGATGCCCAGGATCGAGCCTGCCCTGACGACATGGTCGACGGGGCGCCCTTGCCGCCTGGCGGACAGCAGGCCAAGCGGAATGCCCGCCACGATGGCCAGCACGAGCGCCGAGATGACCAGCTCGAGCGAGGCCGGCGCGGCCGTCGTCAGGTCGGACAGCACCGGCCGGTGCGTGTGGATGGACACGCCCCAGTTCCCCGCCGCGATCCCGCCCAGGTAGGAGACGAGCTGCACCGCGAACGGCCGGTTCAGCCCGAGAAACGCGCGCGCCCGCGCGATCGCCGCAGCCGGAGCGTGCGGGCCGGCCCAGGTCGCGGCCGGATCGCCGGGTACGACGTGAGCGACCACGAACGTCACCACGGTGACGCCCGCGACCACCACGACGGCGAGCGCGATCCGGCGCGCGACGAAGACCAGCACGGGCCTGCCTACGGCTTCAGGTTGTAGGCGAAGATGACGTTCGGGTACGCCGGGTTCACCTGGAAGCCGGAGAGCGTGTTCGTCATCGCGTACTGGTAGTTGGCGTTGTACAAGAACACGATCGGCGCCTGCTTCAAGATCTCGACCTGCATGGTCCTGTACAGCGCGCTGCCCGCCGACGGATCGGTCGCGACCAGCGACTCCACGCGGTTGATCTGCTTGTCCAGCGCCGGATTCGAGTAGTACGACAGGTTGAAGAACGGCTGCTTCTCGGAGAGCAGCAGGTTGACGAACCACGAGTACGGGTCGGCGTAGTCCGGCCACCAGTACTCCATGAAGATGTCCTGCCGCGCCTTGGCCGATGATGACTTGCCCTTGCCCCACTGGGTCGCCCAGGCCAGGGGCTGCACCGTCAGGTTGACGTTCAGCTTCGCCAGGCTCGACTTCAGCAACGAGGCCACGACCTGCTCGTTGGAGTCGCCCGCTGTGTAGGTCAGGCTGAGGTTCAGCTTCTTCTTGCCTGGCCCGTAGCCGGCCGAGTTCAGCAGCTTCGCGGCCTTGCCCGGGTCGTAGCTGTAGTTCGGCAGGTTGCTGAAGTGGCCGAACAGGCCAGCGGGAACGATCCCGCTGGACGGCACCGCCGCGCCGCTCAGGGCCGCGATGATGCCCGGGTAGTTGGTGGCGTAGGAAATCGCCTGCCGGATCGGCTCGCTCAGGGTCGGCGCGTTGAGCTGGGCCAGCAGGTTCTGCCAGGACGGCGCGCTCACCAGCTTGATCCCCGGCACGCCCTTCAGCGACTTCCACTGGGTCGGGCTCATCTGCTCGACGAAGCTGACCTGCCCGGACCGCAAGAGCTGGGCGGCGGTGGTGCCCTGCGGGACCACGCGGAACACGACCTTCTTGAAGTGCCTGCCCTTCCAACCGCCCCAGTACCCGCCGAATGCCTTGAGGATGACCTCGAACTCCTGGCCGCTGTTGAAGCTCTCCAGCGTGTACGGCCCGGTGCCCGCGTCGTGCGGCGTGTTCAGCCACTTCATCAGGCTGCCGTTGCCGACCGCCTGGGTGTCATAGATGTACGCCGAGTAGTCCGCCGAGGCCTCGAGCGCGAGCGGCGAGGGGTAGGACAGGTGGAAGACCATCGTGTACTGGCTCGGCGCGTCGATGCTCTTCACCGCGCCCCAGATATAGGCGGCGCCGCCGTTCAGCTTCTGCGTGCGCAGGATGGCGTCCTTGGCCGCCTGCGCCGTCATCAGCCGGCCGGTGTGGAAGTGCACGCCGTGCCGGAGCTGGAACGTCCAGGTCAGGCCGTCGGACGAGTGCGACCAACTAGTCGCGAGCAAGGGATCGACCCCGTGCGTGACCGGGTTGTAGCGCGTGAGCGTCTCGTACATGTTGCTCATCGCGATGATGCCGTTGGAGTACTCGGTCGCCGGATCCCAGCCGTCGACCATCACCTGCGTGTAGGTGTCGTAGGTGAACACCGTCGATGTGGGCGGCTTCCTGCCTGCGCCCTTGCCGCCGTTGTACGTGCTGCCGCTGCAGGCCGCTGCCAGCAGCGCTAGGGCGACTCCGGCGGCACAAACGGTGCCAGCCCGTGCCCATGCCCTCTGTTGTTTCATCGTCCACCTTCTAGTGCTGACTCGGTGAATATTCGTAAAGGCCGCCCAGAGCACCTGCCGCCTTGGCCCTGATACGGACGGCAGGTGAGGTGAGGTAGGCGAGCGGGATCTCCTCCAGCTCGACAATCTGAACACTGCCGGGGTCGGCGCCGGCGGCGACCGCGTGGTCCCTGGCCTCCTGGCTGGCCTCGTCCAGCGCCGCCTTCCTGCCGCCCGGCCCGAAATGGAAGATCCGGTCGACCTGCCCGCTGACCGAGGCGATCGCGGCGCCGATCGCGTTGGCCGCGTCGAAATGGTCGGGTCGGATCACCTCGCTGACCCCTGGGAGCTCGTCGGGGATCAGGATGCTGCCGCCGCCGACCGCGATCAGCGTCAGGTCGCCTTTGGCCGTCTTGACCCGGTCGATCGCGTCGGCGAGCTCGCCATCGGCGGCCCGCATCGCCGCCTCGAGCAGCCGAGCCGACGGTCGCGCCAGGGCCGGATCCCCGAGCCGCGCCCGCCCGGTCGCGACCGCGCTGTCGGTCAGCGTCGGCGTCGTGCCGCCGAACACCAGCGCCTCGTCCCGCAGCCGGTATCCGACGCTCTGCGGCCCCAGCCGCACGGCCGCCCCGCTTCCGGACAGGACCGTTCCGCCGCCGAGCGCGATCGTCACCAGGTCAGGCATCCGGAAGTTGGTCCTGATGCCGCCGATCTCCACGCCCTGCGACGACTCCCGCGGGAAGCCGTTCACCAGCACCCCGACATCGGTCGACGTGCCGCCGACATCGGCCACGAGCGCGTCGGTGCGTCCGGTCAGGAACGCGGCGCCGCGGATGCTGTTGGCGGGCCCGCTGCCGATCGTCAGCACCGGATACCGCAAGGCGTGGTCGAGCGCCATCAGCGTGCCGTCGTTCTGCGCGAAGAACGTGACGGGGGACAGGTTGTACGCGGCCAGGGCCTGGCCGAGCGCGCGAGCGACATCCCCGGCGACGCCCGCGAGCGCTGCGTTCAGGACGGTCGCGTTCTCCCGCTCGAGCAGGCCGACCGAGCCGATCTCGTGGCTGAGCGATACCGGCACCTCGCCGAGCTCGCGCTTGACGATCTCGGCGGCGAGCAACTCGTGCCGCGGCGAGACCGGCGCGAACACGCTGGTGATCGCGACCCCGTCGCAGCGGCCCGCGACCGAGCCGAGGAACGCGGCGACCGCGTCGTCATCGAACGGCGACAGGTCTCGGCCGTCGAACTCGATCCCGCCGGCCACGATGGTCGCGCCCGCCGAGACGACGGCGGTCAGGTCTGCTGGCCATTCGAACATCGGCCGTACGCCCAGCGTGGCGGGAGCGCCGATCCGGATCACGGCCACGCGGTGCAGCTTGCGGCGCTCGATCACCGCGTTCGTCGCGTGCGTGGTCCCCAGCATCGCGTGCGTGACTCTTGCGACCTCGATGCCAGACATGCCGATCACGGCGTCCAGCGCGGCGACGATGCCACCCGTCACGTCCTGCGTCGTCGGCACCTTCGCCTTGGCGAGCACCCGGTCGGCGCGGTCGAGGATCACCGCGTCGGTGTTGGTGCCGCCGACGTCAATGCCCATGCGGCAATCAAGTGCGGGCAAGGGCCAGCTCCTCCGCGGGCACGTAGTCGAAGTCGTAGCCGAACGCGCGCGGCCCGGCCATCTCCAGCCCGAACGGGCTCCGCCAGACCGGGGCGCACCGCATCGCGATCACGGTCACGCGCTGGCCGTACCGCACCCGCTCGGTGGGTATCGCGTCGGCGGTCTCGCTGTCCAGGACGGTGATGAGATCAGGCACGGAGGCGAGTACCCTGCCCTGCTCGAGTGCCACGAGGTTTTCGTTCTGAATCTCAAGGCGTAGCAGTCGCCCGGCATCATCGCCGAGGCCCTCGACGACGACCGAGCCGCGCACGAAGCCTTTGGTCGTGCGCCGCTCGACATCGGTCACCTTGCCGGTCAGGAGCGGGAAGCCGCCGGTCACCGCGACCAGCGCGGCGATCGGGTCGCCGACTGCACCGGCCAGCGCGTCGCCGATCTCGATGGCCAGCGTGAACGTGCCGCGCACCGCTGCTCCGTCCCGCGCCTGCGCGACCGTGATGATGTACTCGGTGGCCGCGCCAGCGCCGCCGAACTCAACGGCCGCCGAGCGCTCGAGCCGCTCCATCCACTCGCCGGAGACCGCGCTGAAGACCAGGACGTTGCCGCGCTCGTCGGTCATCACGCCGGGATTCGGATCGATGCCGGCCAGGTGCATGGTGACCTGCGGGAT
This sequence comes from Streptosporangiaceae bacterium, assembly GCA_035636335.1. Classification (GTDB taxonomy): domain Bacteria; phylum Actinomycetota; class Actinomycetes; order Streptosporangiales; family Streptosporangiaceae; genus Chersky-822. The sequence continues at coordinate 6,329 of DASPZH010000526.1, read as the reverse complement.
CAGCGGGAACGCCCGGCCCATGCCGTCGGCGTCGACGACCGGCAGACCTATCCGCCCCGCCCAGGTCAGCGGCAGCAGGCCATTGGAGCCGCCGATCTCCGCCGGCATTAGCGCCGCGACCGTGCGGCCGGTAAGCCGTTCGAGGTGGTCGCGCAGGACCGCGCCCTCGCCGCCGTTCTCGATCTTCTCGATGTGCACGGTCGGCGCGCCGACCATCCCGCACGGCATGATCAGCGCCTCCGCGGGGAGGTCGTCGAGGTCGACAAGCTCGGTCGGCCCGACCTCCTCGAGCGCCTGCAGCGCCAGCAGCAGCCCGATATAGGGATCGCCGCCGCCCCCGGTGCCGAGGACAGCGCAGCCGCGGGCGAGCGACCGCAGTGCAGGCTCGTCGAGCAGGCGCTTCATGATCGAACGCTACCTACGCGCCGGTGTCGGTGCATATACGTACACGGCGTCAATTGGACTCCGGTTCTCTGTTGCCGCAACAGGGCTCTCGGGGCGGCTCGTGCCCGTAGAAGTCGGTTGCCTCGGCGCTGGTGACGAGCCCGTCGCGCAGGTCAGCGGCCACGAGGCCGGGTTCGCGCTGGCGCGGGTCGCCGTATCCGCCGCCCGAGCCGGTCACCAGCCTGACCACGTCGTCGCGGCGCAGCGGCATCCGCGACACCTTGCCGAAGCGCGGGCCGATCGGCGTGCCGTCGCGCAGCACCTCGACGTAGTTGGGCGAGCCGTCCCGGCCGCCCGCGGCGCCCCACGGCGGGTACAGGTGCCTGCCCCAGGCCACGGTCAGCAGAGCCTCGTCGCTGCAGATCCGGTACTCGCGGACCAGCCCGCGGCCGCCCCTGCGGCGGCCAGCCCCCGCTCCTGCCACGATGTCGAAGCCGAAGCGCTCGACCCGCACGCCGTAGCGCTGCTCGGCGACCTCGACCGGGATGGTGTAGGTCTCGCCGTCGCCGACCGAGACCAGCCCGTGCTGGCCGTCGGCGTCGCGGGTCGCTCCCCAGCCGCCTGGCTGCGGCTCGACCAGCAGGGTCTCCTCGCCGGTGTCCGGGTGGGCCGCGGCCAGGGAGGTCGAGCACACCGAGACGAAGGTTCCCGCAGGCAGGCGGTCGGGGAATGCCAGGGCCAGCGCGTGCCAGACCAGGTCCGAGGCCATTTCGGTGGCCTCGAAGTAGGCCGCGACCGGGGCCGGGCGGGTGGCGTTGAAGATACTGCCGGGCGGGCAGATGATCGTCAGCGGGCGGAACCAGCCGTCGGTCGCGGGTTCCGCGGGGTTGGTGATGGCCTTGAACACGGTGCGCACGCCGGAGACCAGCCCGGACCAGGTGCAGTTGATCGGACCGGGTACCTGGTCGTGGCTTCCCGTGAAGTCGCAGGTCACGTCGCGGTCGGTAATCTCGACCCGGACCTTGACGGGGAAGGGGCCGTTGCCGAGGCCGTCGGTGTCGGTGAAGTCCTCGGCGGTGAAGACGCCGTGCGGGATCCGGGCGAGCGCGTTCCTGCAGAGCCGCTCGCTGCGCTCAAGTACGGCACTCATGGCGTTCTTGACGGTCGCGGTGCCGTAGCGCCCGCACATCTCGAGCAGGCGCCGTTCCGCGACCTCCAGGCAGGCGGCCTGCGCGGTCAGGTCGCCAAGCACCATCCCGGGCAGGCGGCTGTTGGCGGCGAGAATGGCGCGGATGTCCTCGACCGGCTTGCCGCCGCGATACGCGTGCACGAACGGGAGCTGCAGGCCCTCGGCGTAGACGTCCTGCGAGTCGGCGGTCCACGAACCCGGGTCCTTGCCGCCGACCTCGGTCCAGTGACCTTTGGCCGCGGCGAACCCGATCAATTCGGTGCTGCCCTGGGGGGACGACGCCCCTGGTCCCCCCGGGGGGCCGCAGAAGAAGACCGGCCGGACCAGGGCCACGTCGGACAGGTGCGTTCCGCCGCCCGCGTACGGGTCATTGGCGATGATCACATCGCCGGGCTTGAGTTCCTTTTGCCGGGCGATCGTTTCCTTGATCGCGTCGCCGAGGGGGCCGAGGAAGCCGGCGATGCCGTTGCCCTGGGAGACGAGCTCGCCGTCGGCGTCGGAAATACCGACTCCGAAGTCGAGCACCTCGTAGATGATCGGGCTCTGCGAGGTGCGCTGGAGTGAGACGAACATCTCGTCGCTGATGGCCGCGAAGCCCTCGCGCAGCACGTCCATGGTGAACCGGTCGGTGGTCATGGGCGCGCCTGCGGCTCTTCCAGGATCAGGTTGCCGGCCTCGTCCTGGCGGGCCGTCTGGCCGGGCAGCACCAGCGTGGTGGCGGCCGGCTCTTCGACCACGCACGGCCCGGCGGCTCCCTGCCCGCCGGCCAGCTCGGCACGGACCAGGACGGGGACCTCCTGGTGAGCGCCGTACGGATCCAGGTCGACCAGCCTGGTCCTGGCGGGCGGCCGCGCGCCCGGGTCTGTCTGGCCGGCCCAGCTTATCTCCGCGGCCGGCTCGCTCACGCTGACCCTGAGCGAGACGACCTCGAGCTGGGCGTCGAGCCGGAAGGAGTAGTTGTCCAGGCAGCGCCGCTCGAACGCGGCCCTGACAGCGTCGAGCGCGCCATGGCCGCCCGGGTCGGGAACCGGGACCTCCAGGGTGTGCTCCTGCCCGGCGTACCTGAGCTCGGCGTACCTGGCGACCTTAGCCGTCCTGCTGTCGCTGCTCTGGCCCAGCTCGGCGTGCGCTGCGTCCTGCACGGCGGCGAACGCGGCTACCAGGTCGGTCGTGTCCAGCGGGCCGACGACCGTACGGACGGCTTCCCCGCGCATGGGGCTGGCCAGCATCCCGAAGGCGGAGAAATGGCCTGGGCCCGGCGGGATGACGGTGCGGGAGATGCCAAGCTCGCGGGCCAGCAGCGTGGCGTGCAGCGGGCCGGCTCCGCCGTAGGCCACGAAGACGAAGTCCCGGGGATCGTGGCCGCGGCGCAGCGTCACCAGCCGGAGCGCGTGGCTCATCTGCGCGACCGCGTACCGCAACGCGCCGCGGGCGGCCGACGAGCCGTCGGTTCCGATGTTCCTGCCCAGCGCGGCGAGTGCCTTCTCGGCGGCGCCGACGTCCAGCGGCCTCGTCCCGCCGAGAAAATAGTCCGGGTCCAGCCGGCCGAGCAGCAGGTTCGCGTCGGTGAGGGTCGGCTCGGTGCCGCCGCGCCCGTAGCAGGCGGGTCCCGGGTCGGCGCCCGCACTGCGCGGCCCGACGTGGAGCCCGCCGGCCGGGTCCGACCAGACGATGGACCCGCCGCCCGCTCCGATCTCGATGATCTCCACGGTCGGGACCTGGACCGGGTAGCCGGCTGACGAGGGCGTCCTGCCGATGTGATGCAGGCTGTCGATCCGCACCTCACCGTCGCGGACCGCCGACGTCTTGGCCGTGGTCCCGCCGATGTCCAGGGTCAGGACGTTGGTGTTGCCGAGCCGCCGGCCGAGTTCGGCCGCGGCCATCACCCCGGCCACCGGCCCCGATTCGAGCAGCGCGATCGGCGCTCGCGCGGCCCTGGCGAACGAGCTGACGCCGCCGCTTGATCGCATGGTCCGCAGCGGAGCTGTGACTCCCTGGCGCCGGAGCGCGGCTTCCAGCGAGCCGAGGTAGCCGGCGACGACGGGCTGGACGTAGGCGGACAGGACAGCAGTGCTGGTCCGCTCGTACTCCCGCCACTGGCCGCTGATCTCGTGTGAGGCGACGACTGCGATGCCCGGCAGTTGCTCGCGCAGGGCGGCGGCCAGGTGCTGTTCGTGCTCGGGGTTGGCCCAGGAGTGCAGCAGGCAGATCGCGACCGCCTGCACACTGCAGGCGGCGAGCTGGCTGGCGAGGACGGCCACGTCGGCGTCTCCGATCGACTGCACGACCGTGCCGAGGTGCGTCATCCGCTCGGTGACCTCGAGGCGCAGATGCCGGGGGACGAACGGCACCGGCTTGGCATAGGCGAGGTTGTACAAGTCGGGCCGGTTGGCGCGGCCGATCTCCAGCACGTCGCGGAAGCCGCGCGTGGTGACGAGGGCGGTCGGCGCGCCCCGCCGCTCGGTCACGGCGTTGATCACGACGGTGGTCCCGTGGATGAACGCGCCGATCGACCTGGCCGGGACGCCGGACCTCGCGAGCGCGGTGAGCACGCCGTCGCTCAGGTTCGGCGTCGTGTCCGCCTTGGCTCGCACGACGTCGCCGGTCACGGCGTCCACCGCGACGAGGTCGGTGAAGGTGCCGCCGATGTCCACGGCGAGCCTGACCTGCGCGCCGACGCCGGCTGCGGATGTTGCTGCGGGAGGCCGCACCTGCCGATGGTCTCAGCCCTGACGACGGCCAGGTAATGGCCCAGATGCCCAATGATTGCCCTGAAGTTATGCAGAATGCCTAGTATCACCAGGCATGACGTGCGTCGACGCGATCCTCTCCGCGCCCTCGCTCGCTGGGCTCGTCCGGGTCAACGACGTTGGCGGCGCCCGCGACATCGCGGGCGTCTGCGTGGCCGAGCGGTTCTCCGACCTCGAGGCCGCGCCCTCGGGCAGCCTGGTCATCCTCGGCCGGGTCGCGTCGGAGTCGGCGACGGACTACCGCTTCGACATGGCTCTGCGCTGGGCGGCGCTCGGCGGCGTCGGCGCGGTGGCCGCGTTCGCCGATGAGCGGTGGCGGCCGCCGCTGACGGCGGTCGACATCGCCGGCCGGGCCGGTGTCGCGCTGATCTCGGTTCCCGCGAAACTCGAGCTCACCTGGCTGTTGCTGGCCGTGCTCGCCGAGGTGGGCGGCGGTCCCGCGCTGGCGCTGTCCAGGGCCGCGGCTGGAATCGACGCGGTCGACCGGGCTGAACAGGCCGGCGCTGACCTGGACACGCTGCGGGCGATGGTCGCCGGCAGCCTGGGCAGTCCGGTCGAGCGGTCATCCGAAGCCGGGCTCGCGGCCCCGCAGGCGCACGGCGATCTGGCGATCGCCGCCAGGCTGGTCCTCCGCGCGGCCGCTGACGCGGCCGCGCGGCTCGCAGACGCCGAGAAGAAGGTGCGCGAGTTGCCGATCAGGTCCCGCTCCGGGCTCCTCGCCGAGCTGCTGATCTCGGAGTCCACCCTGAACGAGGACATGCTCGAGCGAGCCAGGCAGCTCGACGTCCCGCTGTCGGGCTGGCACGTCGCGGTCCGGATCGAGGCCGACAACCTGGCCGACGTCGCCCCGGACGAGATCGGCCGCTTCGAGCTGCTCGAGTCGGCCGGGCAGATCGCGCTGAGCGCGGCGGCGGCCGCCGGCGGAACCTGGTACCTGTCGCGGATCGCCCGTGCCATCGTGCTGATCTGGATGACGAAATCCGATCCAGGGGCGCAGGCGGGGACACGGGCCGCTCGTTCGGCCTCCCGAGCGCTCGAGTCCATCGTGGCCAGGTTCCCGGCGCTCCGCCCGCGGGCCGGCGTGAGCACCGCGCACGAAGGTCCGCTCGGCCTGCGCGCCGCGGCGGCCGAAGCCCGCAGCGCGACCATCGCCGCCCGGGGCGCCGGAAAGCCGCCGGGCGTCAGCAACCACGACGCGGTCGGCGTGCAGCGGATGCTGATGGAGTGGTACGCCTCGGACACGGCCAGGGCGTCGGTCCGCGTGCAGCTCGCACCTCTGGAACGCCTCGGCCCCGCCCGCTGCGAGACTGCCGTCAGGACCCTCGCGGCGTTCCTCGACGAGCAAGGATCGATCATCCGGACGGCCCGGCGGCTGCACCTGCATCGCAACGCGGTCAGCTACCGCATGCGGCGCATTACCAGCATGCTCGGCGTCGATCTCGACGACCCCGACCAGCGCCTGGTTCTGCAGCTAGCCTGCCGCGCCCGCCTGTCGCAATGACACTGGCCAGAGCGCTGGTGCACGTATCAGCAGCGGGCAAAGGGTCTCCATGTGAGGTAAAGGCGCGGTGAATGCCACGTGACGGGGATGCCGCGCACACGGGGACAGTAGGCCGCGCCGCTCGATGCCGTCGCTCGGCGGCCCGGTACGAGGGAAGGCTCCGATGAACGGGAAGTATGTCGGATACGTCGCCGGTGAGGACCCGCTCCACGGCTTCCTCAGCATGATCATGCGCGATCGCCTGGGCGTACGCGAGTCGCATCTGGCGTTCCGCGTCTACCGGCTGTGCGGCAGCAACGAGGTCTACGCGTACCAGGAGAAATTCAGCAGCGTCAAGGTCATCTGCAAGTTCTACGGCACAAGGTTCGGAAGGGATCTGGACAAGGCCGCCTGGATGGCACGCCAGGAGTACGACTGCCTCAAGACGCTGCGCCGGTACGACCTGGTCGGATCGCCGCACCACGTGATCCGCCCGCTGGGACTCAGCCGTGACATCAACGGCGTG
>DASPZH010000525.1:0-3952 GCA_035636335.1 Streptosporangiaceae bacterium | reverse complement strand
GAACACGACCGCGTCCATACCGGTCACGGGGAACTCGTCCGCGCGTTCGGAGGTGCCGTGCGTCGCTGAGGTCTGCGTGGTCATGATCGCGCTCCTTGCTGCCGTCCGATGGCGGGCGGCGATCCTTCTGGCAGGATGTGACAGCAGGACAAGGTGTGCAACTCTCCGTTGCCTTACTAGACAGCCTGCACAGCGAACTGCGACATCCGACGGCTCCGCTGGGCAGGATGCCGTGAAGGGCTGACCCGTGGTCGATGCGCTGGATGCCCGCCTGATCGGCCTGCTGGCCGACCAGCCGCGGATCGGGGTGCTCGAGGCGTCCCGTCGGCTCAAGGTGGCGCGAGGTACCGTCCAGGCCAGGCTGGACCGGATGCATGCCGCCGGGGTGATCACGGGCTACGGCCCCGACATCGACCCGGCGGCACTAGGTCACGTGGTGACGGCGTTCGTCACCGTCGAGCTCAGGCAGTCCGGCGGGCGCGCCGAGGTGGCCGAGCGACTGGCCGGCATCGGCGAGATACTCGAGGCTCACACCATCACCGGGCCCGGCGACATGCTGTGCCGCGTGGTCGCCCGGACCAACGCGGACCTCCAGCGGGTGATCGACGCGATCGTCGAGGTGCCGGGCGTGCTGCGGACGTCGACCGTGATCGCGCTGGCGACCGCGGTCGGCTACCGGACCCTGCCGCTGGTCAGGGCGACGGCCGCGGCGCGGGCGGGCCGGGAGCCGTCGCGGCGCGAACAGCCTCGGTAAGCCGCGCGATCCGCGCGACCCGGGCGCGGGCGCTACCGGCGCGGCTCCCGCGGCTGGCACTGGGCGAACTCGCTGGCGATATCGCACACGATCTCGCGGAGCTCGCCGCGGTCCGCCGTCTTGTCGGCGTAGACCATCCAGCCGACGCTGATCGCGCCGAGCGTCATCATGGCCCTGACCCGCTCGCGCAGCGGGGCGTCAGGCTCGGCCAGCACGTCGGCCAGGCGCAGCGGCGTCGTCTTCAGCGTGCGCAGCGCCGTGGCCATCGTGTTGAGCACGGCCTGGTTCTGGTGGAGCATGCGGAACACCTGGTCGCGCTCGGCCACGATGTTCATGTACCTGACCAGGATCTCGTTCCTGGCCGCGGCGGTCTTCGGCTGTGACCTGGCCCAGCCGATCAGCGCATCCATCTGTTCCTGGTAGTCCTCGACCAGGCTCTGGATGATGTCTTCCTTGGACTTGAAATGGTAGTAGAGCGCCGCCTTGGTAACGCCGAGGCGCTCGGCGATCTCCCGCAGCGAGGTGCCCTCGTAGCCGTGCTCGGTGAAGAGCTCGACCGCCACCTGCTGGATCCTGGCGCGCGTGTCGGTCCGCGACCGCGCGTCGGTCTTGCCTTCGGCCGGGGAGTGGCTGGCTGATCCGCGGACCTGCGCGCCCGCCCGCCCGGCATCGGACGCCGCGGCCATCGTGACCCCGGCGGTGCTGTTCATCCTGGTGTCCTGCCTCTGGTTAACCTACTTGACGACCGGTTAGTTAGCAGCTTATCCTGCTTCACGGCAACATGCTAGCCGGTCGGCAGGTAGGTTGCCGAAGCACGCGGGGCAGCGCGGGGCGCCGGACCAGCACCGGGCGACTAACAAGCACCGGGCGGACCGCAAGCACCGGGCGGACCGGCAAGCACCGGGCGACAAGCAAGAACCGACGGAGGAACGCAGACATGGCTGAGGCTCAGGCGGTTGCTGGCGGGCAACCCGCGCCAGCATTCGGTCGGCGGCGCGATGTGATAATCGTGCTCCCCGGGCTGCTGCTGGCGCTGATCCTGGCGATGCTCGACCAGCTCGTGGTCTCCACGGCGCTGCCGCGGATCGTCGGCGACCTCGGCGGGCTGAACCACCTGTCCTGGGTCGTCACCGCCTACGTGCTCGCCTCCACGATCACGACGCCGCTGTACGGGAAGCTCGGTGACCTCTACGGCCGCAAGCGCCTGCTGGTCGCCGCGATCGTGATCTTCCTGGTCGGCTCGGCGCTGTCCGGCCTGTCGCAGTCGATGGACCAGTTGATCGTGTTCCGCGCGCTGCAGGGTCTCGGCGCCGGCGGCCTGATGGTCGGAGCCATCGCCACCATCGGTGACCTGGTCTCGCCGCGCGAGCGCGGGCAGTACATGGGCTACATGATGGCCGCGATGATGGTCGCGATGATCGCCGGACCGCTGGTCGGCGGCTACATCACCGACGCGCTGTCCTGGCGCTGGATCTTCTACATCAACATGCCGGTCGGCGGCGCGGCACTCGCCTACATCTTCGCGACGCTGCACCTGCCCAGGCACAAGGTCCAGCACATGATCGACTACCTGGGCGCGGCCGTGCTGGCCATCGGCGCGACCGCGATCGTCCTGGTCACCACATGGGGCGGCAGCCAGTACGCGTGGGGCTCCGCGCCGATCATGTCGCTGGTCGTGGTGGCGGTCGTCGCCGTGGCCGCCTTCATCTGGGTGGAGAACAAGGCGATCGAGCCGATCCTGCCGATGCACGTGTTCAGGAACCGCAACTTCACGCTGGCGAGCAGCATGAGCTTCCTGCTCGGCCTGTCGATGTTCGGCGCGATGACCTTCCTGCCGCTTTACCAGCAGACCGTCCAGCACGCGTCGCCGACGGTGAGCGGCCTGCTGCTGATCCCGATGATGCTCGGCGCGACCACGACGTCGCTGGTCGCGGGCCAGATCACGGTGCGGACCGGCAAGTACAAGGCGCTGCCGATCATGGGCGGCGCGACCATGGCCGTCGCCATGTTCCTGCTCTCCACCCTCGGCGCCGGAACCTCTCGCTGGACGTCGATGGCCTTCTTCGTCGTCCTGGGCGTCGGCATGGGCTTCCTGATGCAGGTCACGACGCTGATCGCGCAGAACAGCGTGGACCCGAGGGACATGGGCGTGGCGAGCAGCTCGCGCACGTTCTTCCAGCAGATCGGCGGCTCGATCGGCGTCTCGATTTTCGGGGTGCTGTTCACCCGCTCGCTGCTCAGCGCGATCCACGCCCGCCTGCCCGGGGTGCCGTTCAAGGCGAACGGCCAGCTCAGCCCGCCAGTTGTGGAGCACATGCCGACGCAGCTACGCGAGGCGGTGTTCCTCGCGATCAGCCACGGGATCGACACCGTGTTCATCTGGGCGGCGCCGGCCTCGGTGATCGTGTTCGCGCTGGCCTGGCTGGTCAAGGAGATTCCGCTGCGCAGCTCGGCGGACGCGCCGAGCCCCGGAGCCGCGGAGGCGTCCGAGCCGGAACTCGTGAGCTAGACGCCGCCGCGCCGGCCGCCGTCGCCGGTCGCCGGCCGCCGCGCGAACGCGGAGCGCCGAACGGCCCGGGCCTCGCCGCCCGGGCCGTTCGCTCACGTCCGCTGGGCCGCTACATGCCCCCGTAGGGCACGGCGTCGATGATCTCCACGGTCAGGCTGCGCCCGTTGGGCAGGTTGTACCTGGCGGTCTCGCCGACCTTCTTGCCCGAGATCGCCTCCCCAAGCGGGGACTTCGGCGAGTACACGTCGATCGGCGAGCCGCTCTCCTCGCGCGAGGCGAGCAGGAAGGTGACCTCGGTGTCTTCGCCCTCGAACTTGACCGTCACGGTCATGCCCGGGCCGACGACGCCGTCGGTCCTCGGCGGCTCACCTACCCTGGAGTGCGTCAGGATGTGGGTGATCTGGTGGATCCGCGCCTCCTGCTTGCCCTGCTCTTCCTTGGCAGCGTGGTATCCGCCGTTCTCCCGCAGGTCGCCCTCTTCCCGAGCCGCCTCGATCTTCTTGGCGATGTCGATCCTGCCCTGACCGGAGAGGTGGTCGAGCTCGGCCTTGAGCCGGTCGTAAGCCTCCTGCGTCAGCCATGTGACAGTGTCGTCGCGGGTCTCGGTCACAAGCACTCCTCGCATCCGCTGTGCGGAACTGAACATCCGCCGGGCCCGGGAGCCGGGCCCCTGTTGAGGGGGTAATCTA
>DASPZH010000524.1:0-8828 GCA_035636335.1 Streptosporangiaceae bacterium | reverse complement strand
GCCGCCGCCGGCGCCGCCCCCGGTGATCCCGGCCAGGGCCGAACGCGCCAGGAGGCTGCTCGCCGCCTGCCACGAGTCCGGCGCCGCGCAACTCGGCCTGCTCCGCGAGTACGGCATCGCGGCGGCCCGCGCCGAGCGGGTCACCGGTGCCGCCGCGGCGGCCGCCGCCGCCCGCCGGATCGGCTACCCCGTGGTGCTCAAGACCGACGAGCCTGGCATCGCCCACAAGTCCGACGCCCGCGGCGTGCTGCTCGGCATCCGCGACGAGGCGGAGCTGCGGGCGGGCTACGCGGACCTGGCCGCCAGGCTCGGGCCGGCGGCCCTGGTCTGCGAGACCATCCCGCCCGGCACCGAGCTGGCGCTCGGCCTCGTCCGCGACCCCGACCTCGGCCCGCTGATCGTCGTCGGGGCCGGCGGTGTCCTCGTCGAGCTGATCGCCGACCGGGCCGTCGCGCTGCCGCCCCTGTCTGCCGACCAGGCCGCCCGCCTGGTCGGCGAGCTGAAGGTGAACAGGCTGCTGGCCGGTGCCCGCGGCGCCGCGCCGGCCGACCTCGGCGCGATCGCCCGTGCCGTCGCCGGCCTGGCCGAGCTCGCCGGCGAGCTCGGCGAGCATATCGACGCGCTCGACATCAACCCGCTGATCTGCGACGCGTCCGGGGCGGTTGCTGCAGACGCGCTGGTGATCGCCAGCCGCGACGCTGACCGCGCAGGCTCAGGCTGAGGCCGGCGGGCGCTGGCGGGGCCGGCCCCGGTCAGTACGGCTCCAGCGCGCCAGCCTCAACGTCACCGATGCACATATCAGGACCGCTGAGACCCGAGACCACGATGCGACTGGCGCCGCCGCTGACCGGCAGGTAAGCGGAGTGCAGGCCGTGGGTGACCTTGAGCGCCTGCACTGTGTTGTTCCCGTACTGCACCGTCAGGAACCCTGGGGCCGTCGGATACCAGAGATAGCCGATGCGCAGTTCCCACGAGTCGCTCGACGTGCGTGCCGCGAATCTGACCACGATCTGCCCGTACCGTTCCGGCCAGCACCCTTGTTCCGCCGGCCGGGCCTGCGACACTGCCCCGTGCACCCTCGCCTGGTACAGGTTGCCGTCGGTGCCGAACATCCGCAGCCCGTCGATCGTCCCGGCCGGGCGAGTGATCCAGTGCAGCCTGCCCTTGAGATCGCCGCGTGCCATATCGCCGATCAGGGTGGACGCCCTCGAGTACCTGCCGAACAAGGGGCTCACGATTCCGTCCGGCACCGGCCAGTCGAACACCGGCGTGCCTGGCGGCGCTAGCTGGACGGCCTGCTCGGCGTTCGAGACAAAGCTCTTGGCCACGTCGCCGGTCGTGACATTCTCGTAGGCCTGGACCGACCAGATCGATCCGAACACGAACACCCCGAACACGGCCATGGCCGCTGCTCGCCATGCCTGCGGTGCGGCAGCTTCCGGCCGCCGCTGACTCACTCTGACCGAGTCGTCAGCCTGCCTGGTCAGCGGCGTGATGGCCAAGCCCAAGCAGATGGCCAGGATCGGTGCCGCATCAGCTAGGTAGTGCGTTTCAAGCGCGTACAGCATCGGGTTCCAGCCCTTGAGGCGGCCGAAGATGACCGGGAGCATGTCCGCGGCAACGACCCAGCCGGCCAGGATCGCCCACGATCGCCACGCGATCTTGCGCCGCACGATGCTCGCGCCGACCACCAGCGTGGCTATGACCAGCGCCAGCCATGTCAGGCCGGCAGGCGGCGCGGCCAGCGACGGCAAGCCGCCAAAATTCGGCAGCCACTGCCACGGGCCGCCGATGGCCCCCGGCAGCAGGGCCTCCTTCACCAGCGCCCAGGCGAACGTCAGCACGGAGCCAGCCGAACTCGGCGCCTGCGGGTGGATCGTCGAGGTCCGCAGCGACACCGCCAGCAGCACGACATACCCCGCTGCCAGCACCGCATAGACCAGCCACGCCCGCCAGTACCGCACCAGCACCAGCCGCGCACCCGCCAGCCACGACGTGCCACCCGCGAAGAAGGCAGCCGTCACCGCGAACAGCACCACCGGCAGCACCAGCGCCTTCTCGAAGAAGGCCAGGCCGAAGCCCACCCACGCCACAGCCGCCACCAGATGCCACGCCCGGCCAGTCCGCACGTACCAGACATGAGCGTTGAGCGCCATGAAGATCGCGAGCTGCAACGGCACCGACTCCATCGCCGCCGACCACCAGCCCAGGTCCGGCACCGTCAGCGGCGTCAGCAGGTAAACCGCCAGCGGGACCAGGATCACCGGCCGGTCACCGAACAACGTCCGCAGCAACCGCAGCGCGGCCAAGCTGGAACACGCCAGCAGCACGAACACCACCGAGGCCGCCAGCCCCCAGTTATACAGCGAGATCCTGGCCAGCACCCACGCGATGAGCTGCGTTCCGATGACGATGTTGCCGGCGGTATTGAAGGTCAGGTAATGCCAATTCAGCGGAGACTGAATCGCGAGGTCCAGGTTGTAGAAATCATCCTGGGTGAAGTACAGGTGACCGAGAAACTGAGCCTTCCAGGCCAGTTGCAACAGGATGAGGGCCACGCCGGCCAGCAGGACGCGGTGGTTCCGCACCCAGATCGCCGCGGGACGCAGGTCGGCCCACTCGACGCCGCCACCCGACTCCACCGTGACCGCTGCCCGACCGTGGCCGGTGGCCGGCCCGGAGTTATCTGCCCTGCTGCCGCGCACAACCCAGTTAGGAGTATCCGTCAACGCCGCTCCAACATCCTGGCTGCGTCCTGCACGGACCCTGGATGCCCGCACGACCGCTGGCGACGATGCTACAAGCCCTGGCTAGCGGTATGTACAGGTTACGCCCGCGCCTGCAGCGCATTCTCGGGGAACGGCAGCGCGATCGGATCGGTCGCCAGGCGGCTGTGACCGTGCTCGTCGAACCGGTCGAGCCCGAGGTCGGTCGTGTCCACCACGGACGAGCTTCCGTGCAGCGCCACGTCGGCCGCGGCCCTTGCTACGGCCGGGCCCCACATCATGCCGTGGCCGCCGGCACTGGCCACGAACGCCCCGTTGAGCATCTGACCTGAGGCAATCGCCGGTCCGATGATCGGCAGATGGTCGGGCGTGTAGTCGATGGTGGCCGCCCAGGTGCGGCGCAGTCCGAGTCCGGCGGTCACCGGGACCAGCTCGTGCAGCCGCCCGCGGATCCGCTCCAGGTACTCGGTGTCGACCGAGCGGGCCTCGCCCGGCGGCTCGTCCGGGTTCGACATGCCGAACAGCATGCCGCCGTCCTCCGGCCGCCAGTACAGGCCGAACGCCAGGTCGAAGGCCATCGGCAGCCGGGCAGGCGCCAGGTCGGGGTGCTGCTCGGTGACCGCGACCTGGTGCCTGACCGCCCCGGCCGGGATCGTGATCCCGGCCAGGGAGCCGACCGCGGCGAGCTGCGGCCCGCCGGTGAGCACGACCAGCGGCGCGGCGATCGGGCCCGCGCTCGTCCGCACCCCGGTGACCGCCCCGGCGGTGACGTCCAGGCCGGTGAAGGTGGTGCGCTCGAGCACCTGCACGCCGCTGACCGCCAGCGCGTGCGCGTAGGCGGTCACGTTGCGCGGCGGGTGCAGGTAGCCGTCCTCCGCGCGGTAGGTCGCGCCGAGGGCGAGCCCCGGCGCCATGCACGGGTTCATCCGGTCGAACTCGTCGGGCTCCAGCCAGCGGACGCCCAGGCCGAGCGCGTTCTGCATGGCCATCCGCTCGTGCGCGGCGGTGACGTCGGCCGCCGAGAAACAGGGCAGCACGTACCCCTGCGGCGTGAAGCCCGAGTCGATCCCGAGCAGGTCGGCCTGGCTCAGGTAGAACCGGCGCGACCACTCGCCGAGCTTGACCGCCCACGCGGTGCCGCCCTGCGTCCTGACGATCCCGGCCGCCCGGCTGCTTGCCCCCTGGCCGAGCCTGTCCTGCTCGACCAGGACGACGCGCTCCAGGCCCGATGTGCGCAGGAAGTAGGCGCACCACCCGCCGACCGTTCCGCCGCCGACGACGACCGCGTCGGCCGTAGAGACCATTGGCATGCCGCCGATGCTGACATAGACTGAACGTTCAGTCAAGACCGGTTGACAGCGTTGGGCGACGGGGCTCGGTGCAGCCCTTCCCTGAGAGGGGACCGATGTACAGCCTGTCAGAGCAGGACCTGGATATCCAGGCGCGGGCGCGGACGCTCGCCGACGAGCTGATCCCGCTCGAGACCGGGGTCGAGCTGGCCGGCGGTGAGGTTCGGCCGGACATCGAAGCCGCGCACAAGGCCCGGGCGATCGAGCTCGGCCTGTACGCGGCGAACATGCCCAGGCAGGTCGGCGGCGGCGGGTGCACGTCGCTGCAGCAGGTCCTGATCCAGGAGCAGGTCGGCCGGGTCACCAACGCGCTGGCCTGGGTGGTCGCCACGCCGCCCGGCTGGCTGCCCGACGTCGCTACGCCCGACCAGGTCGAGCGCTACGTCAGGCCCGCCGCCCGCGGAGAGCGCGACGAGTGCTACGCGATCACCGAGGAAGGCGCGGGCTCCGACGTCGACGCGATCGAGGCGACGGCCAGCCGGGACGCCGACGACTACGTGCTCAACGGCACCAAGTGGCACGTGACCTCGTTCAACGCCGCCGACTACGCGTTCTTCCAGGGCAAGCTGACCGGCGGCGAGCACGCCGGCGAGCACGCCATGTTCCTGGTCGACCTGCCGACCCCCGGCGTGCGGGTGGTCAGGACCCCGGCGTACATGCACACGCTCGGCCCGGCGCACCAGCACCCGATCGTGGCGTTCGAGGACGTGCGGGTGCCCGCCGCCCAGCTAGTCGGGGCCGAGGGCGACGGGATGAGCTTCGCCTACGAGTGGTTCAGGTTCGAGCGGCTGATGGTCGCCGCCCGGTGCCTGGGCGCCGCCGACCGGCTGGTCGCGGAGATGACCTCGTTCGCCAGCGAGCGCGTGGTCCTCCGGCGGCCGATCGCCGAGTTCGGCGCGGTGCAGGCGATGCTGGCCGACAGCCTGACCGAGCTGTTCGCGGCGCGGTCGCTGACCTACGAGACCGCCCGCGGCGTCGACGCAGGCGCCGACGTCAAGGTGCAGCACGCGCAGTGCTCGATGGCCAAGCTGTACGCCGCCGAGATGGCCGGCCGGGTCGCGGACCGCGCGGTCCAGGTGTTCGGGGGGCGCGGCTACATGCGCGAGTACGCGGCCGAGAGGTTCTTCCGCGAGCTCAGGGTCGAGCGGATCTGGGAGGGCACCAGCGAGGTGCAGCGCGCGATCATCGCCGACCAGATGGTCAAGCGCGGTCCCGGCCGGCTGGCCTAGCGCGCAAAGCCCAGCGCTCGATACACCTAGCTCGGCAGGGCGGCCTCTATCGCCCCGACGACCTCGGGCGCCTCGGGCTCGGTCATCGGCCGGAACCTGGCCAGGATCTTGCCATCCGACCCGACGAGGAATTTTTCGAAGTTCCACTGGATGTCGCCGGCCGTGCCCTCGGCGTCGGCGGTCTGGGTCAGCTCCGCGTATAGCGGATGCCGGTCGGGGCCGTTCACGTCGATCTTGGCGAACATCGGGAACGTGACGCCGTAGTTCACCGAGCAGAACTCGCCGATCTCCTCGGCGGTCCCTGGCTCCTGGCCGCCGAACTGGTTGCACGGGAAGCCGGCCACCGTGAACCCGCGCCCGGCGAACTGGTCGTGCAGCCGCTGCAGGCCGGCGTACTGGGGTGTCAGCCCGCACTGCGATGCCACGTTGACGACGAGGATCGCCGAGCCGGCGTAGTCGCCGAGGGTCGCGGGCGCTCCTGCCAGGGTCTGAAGGTCGATGTCAAGCACGGTCACGTGAACGCTCCTTGGAGGTCAACACGGGTGGCGCGGGTTGGCACGTACGCCGGAGCCGGTTGGTTCATCGCAATGACCCGCAATCGCCAACATAACGGCTGCCCGGCCACCGCGATAACAGGGCGCGCCGCCCGGTTATGCCCGCAGGCGCGCGTTTCTCCGCCGCCTCCACCCCGGCCAGCCAGCCGCGGGCCAGGCCCAGGGTCAGGTCGGGCCGCTCGGCCTGGCCCATGTGCGAGCAGCCGGGCAGCACGACGAACTGCGAGCCACCGATCCGCTCGTGCGCCTGCGCCACCGTCGCCGGGGTGACCTCGTCGAACTCCCCGCAGAACAGCAGCGTGGGCGCCTCGATCGCGCCGAGGTCCGCCGTGACGTCGAAGTCCTTCAGCGCTCCGACCACGTGGAACTCGCTCGGCCCGTTCATCGTGAAGTAGACCTCGGGGTTCGCCTCGAGGCCGCCGAAGCAGCGGTCGAGCCAGTCCGGGTAGGGCCGCAACCGGCACACGTGCCGGTCATAGAACGCGACCATCGTGTTCTGGTACTCCTCGCTGTCGGTGGTGCCCGCCGCCTCGTGCCGCCGCAGCACCTCGTCGACCTCGGGCGGCAACTCGGCGCGCAACCTGGCCAGCTCGGTGAGCCAGAACGGCACGCTGGCCGGCGAGGACTCGACAAGCAGGCTGACCAGGCCCGCCGGCCGGGTGATCGCGTAGGCCATGCCGAGCATGCCGCCCCACGAGTGGCCGAGCACGTGACAGCGGTCCAGGCCGAGTTCATGGCGCACCGCGGCGACCTCGGCCAGGAACAGCTCGGTGGTCCACATCGAGGTCTCGTGCGGCTCGCTGATCGCCGAGTTGCCGCAGCCGAGCTGGTCATAGCAGATGACCCGGCGGCCGTCGGCGGCCAGCTCCTGGTAGGGCTCCATGTGGTGCCAGGTCGCCCCCGGCCCGCCGTGCAGGCAGAGCAGCGGGAACTTGCCGGGCTCCTCGGCCGCCCCGGTCACCCGGTACCAGGTGCGGTAACCGGCAAAGGGCAAATATCCCTCTGTCACCGGCAAACTATCACTCATCGCTCTCCGCTCGCTGCACCCACCGATGCCCTTATTTCACCACAATCGCCCGTGGTTCGAACTCCAGCGGCGGCTCGTACAGCGCCAGCCTGGTGATGGCCGGTAACGTCCTGGCCCGGGCCGGGTCGGGGCTTGTTACCTCGCTAGGGCGGCTACCAGCTCGGTGGCGCGGTCGATCTCGTCCTCGGTGTTGTAGTAGTGCGGGGACAACCGGATGAGGGGGTGGATGCCGCGGTCTTCGGTGTCGAGCGGGTTGTCCTCGGGCACGGTGGTGGAGACGTTGACCCCGGCCCGGCCCAGGACTGCGGCCGCCTCCACGGCCGACGTGTTCGCGAGCTTGGCGGTGACGATGGCGCAGCGGGTTTGCCCGAGGTCGTGGGTGGTGACGCCGGGCAGCTCGCTGAGCTGGTCGCGGAGCCGGGCGCCCAGGGCGACGGCGCGCTCGCCGATCGCCGCCACGCCCAGGCCGAGGGCCTGCCGGATAGCAGTGCCCAGGCCCAGGATGTTGATGTAGCTGTGCTCCCAGGTATCGAACCGGCGGGCGCCGGGCGCCCAGGTGAACCCCCGGTGCCCGTCCCAGGTCGCCGAGCCGATTTCGGCCACGAACGGGTCGAGCCGGTCCAGCACGGCTGTGCGCACCCACAAGAACCCGGTTCCCCGCGGGCCGCGCAGGAACTTGCGGCCGGTGCCGGTGAGCAGGTCGCAGCCGATCGCCCGCACGTCGACCGGGAACTGCCCGGCGGACTGGGTGGCATCCAGCAGGTACAACGCGCCGCAGGCGCGGGCGATCCGCCCGATCTCGGCGGCGGGCTGGACCAGCCCGCCGCTGGTGGGTACGTGACTGACCCCGATGAGCCGGGTCCGCTCGTCGGCCAGCGCGGCGAGGGCGGCCACGTCAAGCTGGCCGTGCGCATCGTTCGGCACGACCACCACCTCAGCGCCGGCCCGCCCGGCGGCCTGGAGATAGGCCAGCACGTTGCTGCCGTACTCGGCGCGGCCGGTCAGGATCCGGTCACCCGGGCGCAGGGGCACCGAGTAGAACGCCGCATTCCAGGCGTGGGTAGCGTTGTCGAACAGCGCTATCTCCTCGCTCCGGCCGCCGATCAGCTCGGCGATCGCGTCGTAGGTGGCAGCGATCGGGTCCTTGGCTGCGTTGGCGGCTTCGTACCCGCCGATCTCCGCCTCCAGCCGCAGATGCCCCGTCATCGCGTCCAGCGTCGGCTGCGCCAGCAGCGCCGCGCCGGCATTGTTCAGGTGAATACGGCCCAAGCACCCAGGAGTCTGAGCCCGGAGCGATTCAACGTTCAACATCACATGCTCTTCCCATCTCAAGCCGTCCGCCGATCTGACCGAGCCGACCGGCGCTGACGGCTGCGTGGTGCTCATCTGGGCTCAGGACGCTCCGCTAGTGCTATCCGCGGAGTGACATTGACGTTGCCTGGGCGTTTCTTCATGATGCTGGGTTGTCAGCCGATTCCGGGTAGGTAGCGGCCGAGCCGGCGTGCGATTGCTTCGGCGACGGCGTCAGTGCCTCCTCCGTGCTCAACGGCTCTAGCTGGCGCGACTTCGAATGCGGCGCGGCTGAGTGTCGCGGCGTCGGTGCCG
This sequence comes from Streptosporangiaceae bacterium, assembly GCA_035636335.1. Taxonomy (GTDB): domain Bacteria; phylum Actinomycetota; class Actinomycetes; order Streptosporangiales; family Streptosporangiaceae; genus Chersky-822. Next base: position 338 of record DASPZH010000524.1, on the reverse strand, counting down.
ATGACCAGGCCGACGCGGATTGGCGCTGGGCGGCCGGCGGGCCCTGGTTCGGTGTCGATGTCGAAGACGTAGATCCAGTCGGTCGGCGTCGCCGTCTGGTCATCGAGCAGGCGGAATGTGCCGTCGGTTTGCTCGTGCAGGTCCGGGGCGCCGGATTCGCGGCGAGCACTTCGGGGAAACCCGCGGCGTGCAGGTCAAGGGCGTTGGTCAGAGCGGTTACGGCGTGCTGGTAGCTGCCATGAGTGTCGGTTGTCTGCAGTTCGATGACGCCGTACTTCCCGATGCGGATACCGGGCTGTTCGAGCCCTGGCGGGCTTTCGGCAACGGGGCCAGCGGTG
>DASPZH010000523.1:0-2935 GCA_035636335.1 Streptosporangiaceae bacterium | reverse complement strand
AAGGGCCTGACCACGGCGGACCTGCCGGATCACGGCTACTGGACCAAGTGGTTCCCCGCCGACTGGGTGTCGGAGATGCGCGAGCAGATCAGGCTGTGGTTCTACTCGCAGCTCTTCATGTCCGTCACGCTGACCGGCCGGGCGCCGTACCGCAAGGTGCTCGGCTACGAGAGGATGCTGGACGAGCAGGGCCGCGAGATGCACGGCTCGTGGGGCAACATGATCAGCGCGGACGAGGCGTTCGCCGCGATGGGCGCCGATGTGATGCGCTGGCAGTACAGCGCGCAGCCGCCGAACCAGAACCTGCTGTTCGGCTTCGGGCCGGGCAAGGAGATCCAGCGGAAGCTGCTCACTCTCTGGAATAGCGTCTCGTTCCTGGCCGGCTACGCGAACACCTCGGATTTCACGCCGTCCATCGCTGACCTGGACGCGATGACCGCCGAGGGTGATCCGTGGCCGGGCATGCAGCCGCTGGATCGGTGGCTGCTGGCCAGAACCGCGCGGCTGATCGAGGACGCCACTCGCGGCTACGAGCAGTATCGGACCGTTAACGTGCTGCGTGCCTTCGAGTCCTACCTCGACGATCTGTCGAACTGGTACATCAGGCGGTCGCGGCGGCGGTTCTGGAACAGCGACGAGGCGGCGTTGCGCACGCTGTGGACTTGCCTGGTGCAGTCGATCAGGGTGATCGCGCCGGTGACGCCGTTCCTCGCCGACCACTTGTGGAGGTCGCTCGTCGTGGCGGTCTGCCCTGACGCGCCGCAGTCCATCTTCCTGGCCGGCTGGCCGGAGGCCGGAACGATCGACGACGAGTTGGTCAGCAGCGTCGCCGCGGTGCGCAAGGTGGTCGACCTCGGCCGCAGGGCCAGGTCGAACGTCAAGCTCAAGAACCGCCAGCCGCTACGGACGCTCATCGTCGAAGGTGCCGACGGCATCGAGGGCCATCTCGGCGAGATCGCCGACGAGCTGAGGGTCAAGCAGGTCAGCCAGGAGCGGATCGAGACGGCGGGCCTGCGAGTCAGGCCGAACTTCCCCGTGCTCGCGCCGCGCCTGGTCAGCGCGATGCCGCTGGTGAAGAAGGCGCTCGACGCGGGCGAGTTCCGCGAGCTCGACGACGGCCGGTTCGAGGTGCTCGGGCACGTGCTCGAACCGGACGAGGTGATCGTCGAGCGGCTGGAGAAGGCGGGGTGGGCGGTCACCTCCGATGGCGGCGTGACGGTCGCGCTCGACACCACGCTCGACGACGAGCTCCGCCGCGAGGGCCGGGTCTACGAGCTCATCCACCTGGTTAACACGATGCGCAAGGAGGCCGGGCTCGGCCTGTCGGACCGGATCGTGCTGTGGCTGCCCGCGTCGGACTCCGACCTGCTCGGGTACCGGGACTGGATCGCGGCCGAGGTACTGGCGACGTCGGTGGACCTCGGGCCGACCGACCAGGTCAGCTTCGAGCGCGCCTGACGAGCCTGGCCGAAGCGCACGCGGCTGCGCGGCCAGGGCGAACGTTAGGCCGCGGGGTGGACTCGGGCAGGCGCAGCCGGTGCGCGGCCGCCGCGGCCTCTCCCCGGCTGGCCGCGCCGAGCCGCCGCCCCGCCGGCGCTGTCCTGCGCCCGGATGAATCCGGGGATCGATCCGGGCGGGCCGGATGAAACCCCGGATCCATCCGGCGTTGCTTCCTCTAACCTCAGGCGCTTGCGGGCGACGCCGCACCAGGCGGTGACCTCGGCCGGGGAGACCGGGCCTGCGGCCGCCAGTGCTGCGGCTGGACAATTCCGGGCTCGGCCAGCTCCAGGCCGTCGAAGAAGCGGGTGATGGCGGCACGGTCGCGCATCGTGCCCCGTGCCGAGTCGAGCCGCGCGTTGACCCGCCTGGTCATCTCGGCCATGGCCGCGGGCCGGATGTCGCTGGCGTGCCGGTGTCGCGCAGGTCCGCGTCCACGTAGGCGGTGGCGCCCTGCTGGGCGCTGGTCAATAGCGCGCGGGCGTGCAGCAGCACGACGGGGTCGTTGTCCACGTAGACGACACGCGACTGTGGTGCGACTGACTGCGCGACGTGATGGGTGTTGCCGGCCGTGGGCAGCCCGGTGCCGATGTCGAGGAATTGCCTGACGCCGCACTCACCGGCCAGATACGTCACTGCCCGCGCCAGGAAGGCCCGGTTGGCGCGGACGTCGGCCACGATACCTGGGTTGGCCGCGATCGCCTGCTCGGCGGCCTCCCGGTCGGCGGCGTAGTTGTCCTTCCTGACTCGCGGCGGTACAGCAGGTGAGCGCGCCGGGCGGCCGGGCTTGGCGGCTAGAGGCCGCGGGACGGCGGGGCGCCGGGCGCGTGGCGGGTCGCCTGGATCGCCCGGTACAGCGTGCGCGCGTAGACCGACGTCCCCGGCTGCTGGGGATGTACCTGGTCCGGCCAGAGCAGGTACATCCGGTGCCTGATCGTGTCGAACCAGTCCGCGAGCACGACGGACGGGTGCCGGCGGACGAAGCTCGCCATCGTGGCGTTGACTTCCTTGCTCCATTCGTCAGGAACATAGGTGTTGACAAGCACCAGCCTGCGGTGCGGCCCAAGCAGCCGGACCAGCCGGCTCAGCTCGCCGGTGGTCACGATGTAGTTCGTGCCCAGGCCCACGACCACCACCGGGCGCAGGCGGTCGCTGGCCGCTAGGCGGCGCACGATGTCCACGCCGGCCGGCATCTGCCGGCTGGGCTGGGCATCGATGTAGATGCCGGGCAGGACCGACTCGAGTGCCATGGCGCTGGCCGCCATGACCGAGTCGCCGATCGCGGTGACCTGGCTGCCGGACACCCGGCGCGGGGCGACTGCCGGAGCTGGCCCGGCCGCACGGCTGACATGTTGGCGCGGCGCGTGCGCACGCGTCGCCGCGCTGATGCGTTCACCATTGGCGACTTGCCGTTCCAGGCCAGATGGCGCGTGGGGCG
>DASPZH010000522.1:0-3156 GCA_035636335.1 Streptosporangiaceae bacterium | reverse complement strand
GCCTCCGCCTCGAGCGCGGCCAGCGCGATCCTCGGCGCGTCCTTCGTGCTCGGGAAGACGAAGAAGCGCGGCTGCCAGACGGGGCAGAACTTGGCGTTGAACTTGTACAGCGACTCGATCTGGAACCACTTGGACATGAAGATGAGCACCGACCGCCAGGCCCGCAGCACCGGACCCGCGCCGATCCGCTCGCCGCGCTCGAGGGCGGCCCGGAAGACGGCGAAGTTCAGCGAGATACGCTTCACACCGAGGCCGGAGGCGGCCTTGATGGTCTCCACGATCAGGAAGTCGTTCAGCCCGGGCTGGGCGGCCTTGTCCCGCCGCATCAGGTCAAGCGACAGGCCGTCGGCACCCCAGGGGACGAGCTGCAGTACCGCGCGGACGGCTCCGTCCTCGGTCGCGGTGGCGAGAACGCAGTCGTCGTCACCGGGCGCGCCGATCCGGCCGAGGGCCATCGAGAAGCCGCGTTCGGTCTGGCTGCCGCGCCAGGAATCGGCGGCCCTGACGATGGCGTCGAGTTCCTTCGGCGGTATGTCGCCGACCCGGCGGACCTCGGCGACGTAGCCGTGCTTGGCCACCCGGTTGACCATCTGCCTGACGTTCCGCATGGACCGGCCGGCCAGGCTGAAGTCGGCCGTGTTCACGATCGCCTCGTCGCCGAGTTCGAGCGCGGTCAGGCCGCCTTCGCGGCACCACACCTCCGCGCCGAGCTCGCTGCAGCCCATTACGGCCGGCGCCCAGGCGTGCCGCGCCGCCTCGTCAAGGAAGGGGCCGATCGCGCCGGGCCAGGCCTCCGGGTCGCCGATCGGGTCGCCGCTGGCCAGCATCACCCCGGACACGACGCGGTAGCAGACGCAGGCCTTGCCGGTCGGGGACCAGATCACGCTCTTGTCGTCGCGCAGCGCGAAATAGCCGAGCGAGTCCCGGTCCCCCTGCTTGGCCAGCAGTTCCCTGACCCGGGCCGCGTCCGTGCCGCCCAGCCTGGCCCGGGGCTCGGCCGGGCGCAAGAACAGGTACGCGGTGGCCAGCAGGGTGAAGATCCCGAGCGCGCTGGTGAAGCTGTTGAACAGGTCGCCGCGGGCCTCCGGCGCCCACTGCACCGGTCCGGACACCCCGACCAGGCCGGTGATGACCTCCTCCACCCGCTGGCCCAGCGAGTAGTCCTCGGCCAGCCCCCGGGCCAGCAGGATGTAGGTCAGGCCGATGACCACGTCGGCCACGATCAGACCACCGAACGCCCACAGGGCGCGCCACCGGGTGCGCGGGTCGCCTTCGGCGTAGAACTCATCCCGGAAGTAGAGCAACGCGATGAGGACCACGATCGCGACGACGGCGGTGGGGATCCGCTGCGAGTGGAAGAAGTGGATGGCGATGTCGAAGGCGAGCAGCCCGGCCACCGCCTGCCAGGCGCGCCGCTTCCGGCGGCGCAGGCCATGCGCGAGCATGAGCAGCATCAGGCCGATCAGGACGTCCGCGCTGCGGGTGACGTTGGTCAGCGTCCCCGGCATCAGGTAGTTGATCTTGTGCAGCCGGTGCACCAGGTCGGGGCGGAAGATGCTGAGGATGTCCGACAGGCCGATGAGCGTGGTCAGCAGCGCCGCGCTGCCGGGCACCCAGGCGCGCTGACGGCGCTCACCCGGGCCGGGAGCACCGGCGGGACCCTGCGTGCCGTCGGCCTTGGCTGTGGCCTCTTCCGCCTTGGCTGCGGCCTCTTCCGCCTTGGCTGCGGTCCTGTCGGCCTTGGCCGCGGTCCCGTTCGTCCGGTTGGCGTGTCCAGCGTCGTCGCTGTCGCTCATCTCGGCAGCTTTCTTATCAGGCCCTAGAGCACGATAGTTCAGCGTGGTCATCGCGCCGCCTCGCGTTCTGCTTTCACGGTACTCCCAAGCGTGGCAAAGGTCCCGGTACAACGGGACGGAGTCAGCGACGACCGCCGAAGATACAGGAAATTGCCTTCGGCGTCCCCCAGCAGGCCCGCACGGGCCGCTAGCCTAACTCAGTAGACGCGGCAGACGGCGATTCAGTTCAGTGCCGGCCGTAAATAAGGCTCATCGCTTCGGCCCGGGTGACGTTGCTGTCGCGGAAGGCGCCGCGCACCGCCGAGGTCACCGTCCGCGCACCCGGCTTGCGGACCCCGCGCATGGTCATGCACAGGTGCTCCGCCTCGATGACCACCACCACGCCGCGCGGCTCCAGCGTGTCCACCAGGGCGTCGGCGATCTGGCTGGTCATCCGCTCCTGCACCTGCGGGCGCCGGGCGTACAGGTCCACCAGCCTGGCCAGTTTGGACAGCCCGGTGATCTGGCCCTTCTGGTTCGGGATGTACCCGATGTGCGCGACGCCGATGAACGGGACCAGGTGATGTTCGCACGTCCCGTACAGCTCGATGTCGCGGACGATGACCATCTCGTCGTGATCCGCGTCGAAGACGGTCGTGAGCACGTCCTCCGGGCGCTGCCGCAGCCCGGCGAACTGCTCCGCGTAGGCCCGCGCGACCCGGGCCGGGGTATCGCGCAGGCCGTCGCGCTCCGGGTCCTCGCCGATCGCGAGCAGGATCTCCCTGACCGCGCGCTCGATCCGCGGCAGGTCGAACTCGTGGCCGTTCTCGGCCGGAACCGTGTCTCCGGCGGCGGCCTCGACGTCTCCGGCGGCGGCCTTGACCTCCTCCGTCATACGTCGTCGGTGGGCTCGCCGTGGCCGGGCTCGTCGCCGTAGCCGCCCGGAGCGCTCGCGCCACTTGGGTTGAAGCCGAAGGACTGGGCGTTGGCAGGCAGCACTATACCGCCGTTGCCGGTGCCGCCGTCCGCGGCCGCCAGCGCGAGTTCCTTGGGCGAGAGCACCGGCGGGCGGTCCGAGGGCAGGCGCTTGCCGTAACCCGTGTACGAGCCGCGGACCGGCCGCTTCTGCACCGACGCGAAGATCTCCAGGACCTCGGGCCGGGACACGGTCTCCTTGTCGAGCAGGCGGAGCACCAGCGCGTCGAGCACGTCGCGGTACTCGACCAGGACCTCCCACGCTTCGTCGTGCGCGGATTCGATCAGGCGGCGGATCTCGTCGTCGATCGAGGAGGCGATCTCCTCGGAGTAGTCCCGGTTGTGCGACATGTCCCGGCCCAGGAACGGCTCGCCGTCGCCGTTGCCGAACTTGCGCGCGCCGAGG
>DASPZH010000521.1:0-2262 GCA_035636335.1 Streptosporangiaceae bacterium | reverse complement strand
GAACCTGGTCGCGGCGGGCAGGCCGAGGATCTCGGCGAGGAACGCGGCCGACCGGTGCTGGTCACGGCACGCGACGATGGTGTGATTCAGTTCCACGCTCACCCGCGGCTCCTCACGCCGGGATCGGGCTGTACTGCACCTTCCAGCTTCTGCCGTTCCAGTGTACGATCAGCGGCTTGGTCTGCCTGCTGCCCCACACGCTGCTCGCGCTCGTCGCCGCCATCGCGCACGGTCGAACTCGTAGCCGGCCGGCTGGGTGGCGCTGGCGCCGCGACTGGCCGTTCCAGTGCTGTCCGCCAGCCAGCGCGGCGGCCGCGGCCGCCGCCCCGACCCGCCGCGCCCACGCCCCCCCGATGAACAACGCTGCCACAACGATGTCCACCGGCGAGCGCTGCCCACAACAGCGCTGCCACAACGACGTTCGCCGGCGAACAGCGCTGCCACAACGACGTTCGCCGGACTGCTCCGCGAAGGACAGCGCTGCCACATCGATGTTCGGAGGCGAGCCCTATATAGCGACAGCGGGGGTTCAGCGTTGTCGTCGATCGAGGGCCCGCGGGGTTATGCGCCGCCGGGGTCCGCGTCAGGGCTCCTGGCCGGGCGGGCCGACCTGCCGCACCTGGTCGGATTCCGGCTTGGGCACGCCGCGCAGCACGGTGATCGCCTCGAGCGTGGACTGGTACACGAAGCGCTCCCGCTTCGGGCTGGCCAGGAACCTGGCGGCCGCCGCGATCGGCTTCGCGGCCGCCGGCCCGCCAGCCAGGGCACGGGACTCCTCGACCGCCGCCTGTGCGGTCTTGACCACGTGCGCGACCATGATCGGCGCCGTTGAGTGGTCTTCGGCCGCCGCCTGGATCAGGGACCGCTCCAGTTCCTCACGCGGCCCGGTGTAACCGTCCACCAGCGCGACCGCCGCCCCGGGGTCGCGGCCGACGATGGCCCGGTGCACCTGCGACGCGTCGTCCGTCGGGTGCGGCCGGGGCCGGCCCGCGCGTGCGCCGGGTGCGGGATCGTCGAACTGGCCGGTCCACTGGACGAACCAGGCGGCGTGGAACAGCCCGCGGAGCACCTGCGGCGAGGGGTCTTTCGACCAGGCCCAGCGCAGCGCGTTCAGGTACGTCAGCGTGTGCGTGACGTCGAGCCAGCCCCACTCGTTGGTGTCGTCCATGTCCAGGTCGATGTCGAACCTGGCCAGCCGCTCGGCCGCGGCCAGGCTGGTCGCGTCGATCACGGCCGTCACCGGCGCGCCGCCTTCCAGGGCGCCGGCCAGCGCGGCGGCCGCGCTCTCCGGCGACCCGTCGGTGAGCGCGCGCCGGTAGCCGACCCGGTCGAAACCGCCCGCGCCGCCAGATCGGGCCCGGCGCCCTGCCAGGCGCGCAGGAACTTGCGCATGTACGGCAGCTTGTCGTACCGGGTGCCGTAGACCATCTCGGGCACCAGCGGCGACAGGACCGTGTCGGCTTCCTGCCAGCCGATCTGCTCCAGCAACTCAAATGCCTTCTGCACGAAGATCATCGAGTGGCCGTAGGCGAGGAAGTGGTCGGTCACCGCGGTCAGCAGCGTGTGCCGCAGGACGGCCGGCGGCACCTGCGCCGCGATCAGCCCGCGCAGCAGCGCCTCGGCCGCGTCGGCCTGCTCGTCGTCGACCAGGACGGGGTAGGCGCTCAGCGCCGCGGCGATCGACCCGTACGCTGCGACCGGGTCCACAGGCTCGGGCCGTGCCCTGGCGGGCCGCCTGACCTGGTTCTCGGCGGCGACCGACAGACCCTGGATCACCGGCAGCGCGCGGAGCGACTCGGCGAAGAACTGGCTCATCCGCAGGCAGTCGGCCAGCGTGGCCAGGGAGTGGTCCCAGCCGTACTCCGCGCGTGGCGCGGCGTACCTGACGCCCTCGCGCACCACGTCGGCCAGCGGCGTGCCGATCCGCTGCAGCCGCATCGTGTCCCGCGCCACCCGGCCGACGTCGAGGTCGTCCATGGCCGCGTTCAGGCTGGCGAACAGTTCTGGCCGGATGACCTCCGCCGACGGGTCCGTGACGTCGACGAACACCTGGCCGTCACGGACCCGCACCGGGTAGGTCCTGATGTTCTCGCCGCCGTGCTCGCAGACGCCGGTGCCGACCTCGAACTTCCAGTTGTGCCAGGCGCAGGTCAGCACTCCGTCCTTCACGTCGCCGCGCACCAGCGCGTAGCCCTGGTGCGGGCAGCGGTTGTCGCAGGCGAACACGCCTCCAGGCGTGCGGAACAACGCGATCCGCTTGTC
>DASPZH010000520.1:0-2701 GCA_035636335.1 Streptosporangiaceae bacterium | reverse complement strand
CCCTACAACATGTACGCAGGCTGGCTCGACAGCTCGCTCGCCAGCGGCAAGTCAGCTACCGGTGACTACGAGCGGCTCAAGGTGCCGGCGATCGACGCCGCCATCGCCAAGCTCGCCGGCGCGTCCACGGTGGCGGACCAGACCACGGCACTGGCCCCGATCGCGAAGTACGTCGCCGCGAATCTGCCCATCATCCCCACGACGACGGCATCGGAGTGGTTCGAGTACAACAGCCAGCACTTTGTCGGCTGGCCGACGCAGCAGAACCCGTACGAGACCGGCCAGCCCTCTGGCAGCAACAACGGGGGCAGCACCGGCACCGACCTGGTCGTCATCTTGCACCTGAGGCCCAGGTAACACGAAAGACAGCGGCGCCGCCGGCTTCGGCTGGCGGCGCCGCTGCCGCGTGGACCTACGGGAACGACACCACGTCGCTGGCGGTGTCCGCGTTGGCGGCGTTCACGGCCGCGCCGGTGCCGTCGACGACGGAGTTGATCCCTCCCGACCCGGCCAGGAACACGGTCAGCAGGTCGTGCATCCGCACGCCGGGCGCGGTGCTCGGAACCTGGAAGGCCTGCGTCGCGACGATCGGCAGGCCCTGATTGAAGAAGCAGTAGCTGCCCATTCCGTAGCCTGTGAAGCTGCGGACGTTCCCCGTGACGAGGAACGCCGGGTAGCCATCGGTCGAGGCGTCGGCCATCCAGGCCTCCTGGCTCGGCGGATCGTAGGGCATCTCGTTCTGGTAGAAGATGTCCGTCCCGCCCTGGCCGCGCCAGATCACCTCGGTCTTCTGGTAATGCTCGACGAACAGGCCGTAGGCGGTAACGTCATCGCCGGTGACGACCAGGCCGTGTTCGCCGGTGTTGTCGGTCCAGCCGACGCCGGCGCCGTGATCGGCGCGCCAGGCCCAGATGTTGTCGAGTATCACCTCCGAGCTGTTCACGGTCATGCTGGTGGCCGCCTTGCCTGGCTCGGCGCCGCCGATCCTGAAGTAGACGTCCTGGACCAGCGTCGGGTCGGCCGGGTCGCCGGTCCCGTTCGCGACCGAGCCGATCTGCAGCAGGACAGGTGAGCTCACCGGCCCGGCGTCGAAGATCAGCCCGGAGACCTTGACGCCAGGCACGTCGGCGATCCGCATCGAGACGTTGCCCTCGTCCGCGACCAGCGTGGCCAGGCCGAGGCCGAGCACGATCGTGTCCGGGCTGCTCACCACGATCGGCTGGCTCAGGTGGTAGACGCCGGGCGTGAGGATCAGGTTCTGGCCGAGCGCCAGCGCCGTGTTGATCCGGGCCAGTCCGGTGTCAGGCGTGGCGATGAAGAACCGGCTGACCGGGATCGACTGGCCCGCCGTCGTGCCGCCCGTCCACGTCGGCCCCACCGAGTCGTGTTGCACCGCGGGCACGAACACCCGGTACGTGCCGTCGGCGGCATGGTAGAGGAACGGCTCCTCCGAAGTCACCGGGCTGGTGGCCAGCGTGGTGTACGGGCCCGCACCGCCCGGCACGCCGAACGCCTGCGCGGGCGCGCCGTTGTCACCGGCGAACACCTGGTTCCAGACGCCGTTCGTCCAGCCGTCCAGGTTGCTGTTCCTGACGATGAACTGCTGCTGCGACCCGTTGACGATGGTCCCGCCGGTGAACTGCGAGTCGGCGACGAACCCGCCGCTGGCGAACTGCGGGCCGGCGGAGCAGTAGTCCATGAACGACATCGTGCCGCCGCTGACGTCGACCCGGCGCATCGGCGCCGCCTGCGACACCGCCCAGAACTCGGTCTTCGTCTGGCAGCCCGACCCGCCCGCGAGGTCGATGCTCAGGTTCGACAGCGACCGCCAGAAGTTGTCGAGCGCGATGCAGTTGGTGTTGTTGGCGCCGAAGCACTGGTTGTACACGTCGACCGAGCCGTTGATGACGACATCGCCTGGCGAGGCGCCGAGCCCGGCGACCTCGGTGTAGTAGCCCACCTGGAAGATCAGCGGGTCGTCGGCCGTGCCGTAGGTGCCTGGCTCGAAGAGCAGCGCGTACCGCTGCGTCCCGAACTGGTTGGAGACCTGCTGGCTGGCGATCGCGTCGACCGTCGCCTGGATCTGGCTCTGCGGCATGTCCGGTGTGAATACATACACGTTCGGCCCGAGGTCAGGGGCGCCCGCCACGCTCGGCGGCGCCGGCACCCGGTGCGCACCGGCGGCGGCGCCGGCCGCCGGGGCGGCGCGTGCCGCCGGGGCGGCGAGTGCCGTCGAGGCAGCGCCGCAGAGCGCGGCGGCGAGCGCCGCGACCAGGCTCAGAATCGGCCGAGTTAAAGGGCGCTGGCCCGCGTATTGCGTCCGGCGCACAACGGTGAGCGATCGTCTCATGACGGATGACCTCCTCGGTGAATGTCCGGCATCGTCCCGGGCTGACTCAGAGCGCGGCGAGTTCGTCGGTCAGGTCGTCGAGGCCGAGCGAGCCGAGCGACAGCGCCGCCATGTGCCAGGCCCTGAGGTCGAACTCGCTGCCGTTCGCGGCGTGCGCGGCCCTGGCCGCCTCGCGGCCCGCCAGCCAGGCGCGCTCGCCGAGCTTGTAGCTGATCGCCTGACCTGGGCCGCTGAGGTAGCGGATGACCTCGCTGGCCAGGAACTCCTAGTCGCGGCCGCTGTGCGCGGTGAAGCACTCCAGCGCCAGGTCGGGTGTCCAGGTCCGGCCGGCGCCGAGCGGCGAGTCGCCGG
>DASPZH010000519.1:0-9898 GCA_035636335.1 Streptosporangiaceae bacterium | reverse complement strand
CGCAGGCCAAGACCTCGCTCGGCTCCCTGGTCCTGGCGGCTTCGGCGAGGGTCAGCTCGGTGAGCCTGGGGCCGCCGGGGAAGGCGAGCGTGACCTACACCGTCCTGCTCGGCGGCAAGCCGGTGGCGAAGAACCTGTCCGGCACGGCGGTGTACGCCGGCGGGAGCTGGAAGGTCGCCACCAGCTCCTTCTGCGGCCTGGTGCGCCAGGCCTACGGCAAGAAGAGCCACCTGATCCCCGCGGCCTGCGGAAGCTAGCCCGGTGACCGGCCCGATGGCCGTGCCCGCCGAGGCCGCGCCCGCGCGCTGGCGGGGCCGCCCGGTCGCGCTCGCGACCCTGTGCACGGTGCTGTTCCTGACGTTCCTCGACACCACCGTGGTGAGCGTCGCGCTCGCCAGCATCAGGGCCGACCTGCACGCGGGGGTGTCGGCGCTGCAGTGGGTGGTCGGAGGCTACGCGCTCACGTTCGCGGCGCTGATGCTGACCTTCGGGATGGTCGGCGACGAGTTCGGCCGCAAGCGGGTGATGCTGGCCGGCGTCGCCGTGTACTGCGCCGGGGCGGCGATGTCGGCGCTGGCGCCCAGCATCGCGGTCCTGGTCGCCGGGCGCGCGGTGATGGGCCTGGGAGCCGCGGCGAGCGAGCCGGGGACGCTGTCGATGATCAGGCAGCTCTATGCCGAGGAGCGCAGCCGCAACCGCGCGCTCGGGATCTGGGCGGCCGTGTCCGGGTTCTCGCTGGCGCTCGGCCCGGTGCTCGGCGGCGCCTTCGTGGGCGCGTGGAGCTGGCGCGGCATCTTCTGGTTCGACGTCACGTTCGGGCTGGCCGCGCTCGCGGCGGCGGCCCTGGTGCTGCCGGAGAGCGCCGATCCCCGGGCCGGGCGGGTCGACGTGGCCGGCACGGTGCTCGGTGCGGGCGCGCTCGGCGCGCTGGTGTTCGCGGTGATCGACGGCGAGAGCGCCGGCTTCACCGCCCCCGGCGTGCTCGCGCTGTACGGCGTCAGCGCGCTGTCCGCGGCCGCGTTCGTGAGATGGGAGCTGCGCAGCGCCCACCCGCTGCTCGACCTGCGGTTCCTGCGTGTCCCGCGGTTCACCGCGCCCAACGTGATCGCCGCCTGCTGTTACTTCGCGACGTTCGCGATCTTCTTCTTCACCGCCCTGTACCTGGCCGAGGTCGCCGGGTACTCCGGCTACCGGGTCGCGGCCATCTTCGCCCCGATGACGGCCGTGATGATCGCCGCGTCACTGCTGGCGGGCCGGCTCACCAGCGTGGTCGGGGTGCGCTGGTCGCTGACCGGAAGCTGCCTGGTTTTCGCCGCCGGCCTGGTCGCGACCGACCTGGTGCTCGGCCCGCATCCGGGCTACGTTCCGCTGGCGGCCGCGCTGGCGCTGGCCGGGGCCGGCCTCGGCGCGTGCGTCGTGCCGGTCACCTCCTCGGTGCTGGCGGCGGTGCCCGGCGAGCGGTCCGGCATGGCGGCGTCGGCCACCAACACCAGCCGGGAGGTCGGCGCCGTGGCCGGCGTGGTCGTGCTCGGCGCCCTGGTCGACGCCGAGCTCAAGTCCGGCCTGGTCGCCCGGATGACCGAGCTGCACCTGCCCGCCGCCCTGCAGACCGCCGTCGTCCAGGTGGTCGAGACCGGCGGCGGCGGAGCGCTCGCGCTCGGCGGGGCCGGAGGAGGCGGCGGGTCGGGAGGAGGCGGCGGGTCGGGAGGAGGCGGCGGACTGATCGGGCAGCTTCTCCAGGCCGGCTACTCGGCGTTCGAGACCGCGCTGCACGATGCCCTGTACCTGTCCGCGGCCCTCCTGGTCGGCGCCGCGCTGCTCGCCTTCACCACCCTGCGCGGGCGGGGCTCGCAGGCGCCGGCTCAGGATGGTCCCGCGAGCACCTCGTCGAGCCGCTCGTAGCTCTCGCGGACACCGGCCTGCATCCCGCTGGCGACGAAGGCGTCGCGGGCGGCGAACGAGTCCACCAGCGATGTCGACGTCAGCCTGGTGCGGCCGCCGCCGAGGTCGGTGAACGTGATCCGCTCGAGCGCCACACCGTCCGGCTCGCCGTCGTAGGTGAACGTCTGCACGATCAACTCGCCCGGCCGGACCTCGTGGAAGCACCCGTGGAAGCCGAACTCGTTGCCGTCGGACAGGTGGGCGTACCGGTAGGAACCGCCGGTGCGGCAGTCGTAGTGGTCGATCCGCATCTGGTGCCGGCGCGGCCCGAGCCACCTGGTGACCAGGCCGGGGTCGGCGTGCGCGCGGAACACCTTGTCCGGCGCGGCGTCGAACTCCCTGGTGATCCGCACCAGCGGGACGTCCCGGTCGACAGTGATCTCGGTCTGGTGTGTCTTGGCGGTCATCATCACATACCTTCCGTTGGCGCGACTGGCTCGACGTCATCCGGCATCGCGGCCAGGACTCGATCCAGACGGCGGTAGCGCTCCTCGGCCTCGCGGCGGTAACGCTCGATCCACGCCGTCATCAGGTCGAGCACCTCCGCCTCGAGGTGGACAGGGCGGCGCTGGGCGTCCCTGGTCCGGCTCACCAGACCCGCCTCGGCCAGCACCTTCAGGTGCTTGGAGACCGCCTGGACGGTCACGCTGTACGGCGCCGCGAGCTCGTTGACCGTGGCGTCCCCGGCGGTGAGCCGCGCGACCATGTCCCGCCGGGTGGGATCGGCCAGGGCCGCGAACACCCGGGACAGCGGATCGGCGGCCACCGGCTCCTCCTCGCGGTCAACCGTCTGGTTGAATACAAGCTAGCTCGCCGCAGCGGTCGTTGTCAACCAATTGGTTGAACAAGCTCGTTCGTGGCTGGTGACGGGCGCGGGCCCGGGTGGGCGGGTGCCTGCGGGCGTCGGCCGGCGCGGGTCGCTGGGCGGGCGCTCAGGGCTGCTGACGAACGGAGCGACATGGCCGCGGGGCGCTGGGAGTTCTGGGTCGACCGGGGCGGGACGTTCACCGACGTCGTGGCGCGGCGGCCGGACGGCACGCTCGTCGTGCACAAGCTGCTGTCGGAGAACCCGGCGCGGTACGCCGACCCGGCGGTGGCCGGGATCCGCCACCTGCTCGGCGTGCCGCCGGGGGCGGCGATCGGGGCCGAGCGGATCGCCGAGGTCCGGCTGGGCACCACGGTGGCGACGAACGCGCTCCTCGAGCGCACGGGCGAGCCGACCGTGCTGGTCATCACGGCCGGATTCGCCGACGCGCTGCTGATCGCGTACCAGGACCGGCCGAAGATCTTCGAACGGCGGATCGTGCGGCCCGAGCTGCTGTACTCCCGCGTGATCGAGGCCGCCGAGCGGGTCGGCGCGCACGGCGAGGTCATCCGCCCGCTGGACGAGGGTGCCGTCGCGCGGGACCTGCGGGCCGCCCACGCCGACGGCCTGCGCGCGGTCGCGGTGGTGTGCGTGCACGGCTACCGCTACCCCGACCACGAGCGGCGGATCGGCGCGATCGCGCGGGAGATCGGGTTCACCCAGGTGTCGGAGTCGCACGCGACCAGCCCGCTGATGAAGCTGGTCTCGCGCGGCGACACGACCGTGGTGGACGCCTATCTGTCCCCGATCATCGCCAGGTACTCGGGCCGGGTCGGCGCCGAACTGGCCGGCGTTCCGGTGCGGTTCATGCAGTCCAACGGCGGGCTGACCAGTGCGCGCCGGTTCCGCGGCAAGGACGCGATCTTGTCGGGCCCGGCCGGCGGTATCGTCGGCATGGCCAGGACCGCGCAGGCCGCCGGGTTCGGCAAGGTGATCGGGTTCGACATGGGCGGCACGTCCACCGACGTCTCACATTTCGCCGGCGACCTCGAGCGGCAGTACGAGACGCACGTCGCCGGAGTGCGGATGCGGGCGCCGATGCTCAGCATCCACACGGTCGCCGCCGGCGGCGGCTCCGTGCTGCACTTCGACGGCAGCCGGTACCGGGTCGGCCCCGACTCGGCCGGCGCCGACCCAGGGCCGGCCGCGTACCGGGCCGGCGGCCCGCTCACCGTCACCGACGCCAACATCATGCTCGGCCGGATCCAGCCGGAGCACTTTCCCGCCGTGTTCGGCCCGGCCGGGGACCAGCCGCTGGACCCCGCCGCCGTCACGGACGAGTTCGCGGCGCTGGCCGGACGGATCGGCGCGGCCACCGGCAGCACTCCCGAGCCCGAGCAGGTCGCGGCCGGGTTCCTCGACATCGCGGTGGCGAACATGGCGAACGCGATCAAGAAGATCTCGGTGCAGCGCGGCTACGACGTGACCGAGTACGTGCTGGCCACGTTCGGCGGCGCCGGCGGGCAGCACGCCTGCGCGGTGGCGGACGCGCTCGGCATGACCCAGGTGCTCATCCACCCGCTGGCCGGGGTGCTGTCCGCGCTGGGCCTCGGCCTGGCCGACGTGACGGCGATGCGGGAGAGCGCCGTGGAGGCGCCGCTGACCGAGGCGCTGCTGCCCGAGCTCGGCGCCGTCGCTGGCCGGCTGGCGGATGACGCGCGGGCCGAGCTGGCCGCGACGGGAGTCGATCCCGGCCTGGCCTCGCCCGTGTGCCGCGCCCACCTGAAGTACGAGGGCACCGACACCGCGCTGGCCGTGCCGATCGGGCCGGCGGCCGGCATGATCGGCGACTTCGAGGCCCTCTACCGGCAGCACTTCTCGTTCCTCATGCGTGACCGGCCCGTGATCGCCGAAGCCGTCTCCGTCGAGCTGACCGTCGCGTCGGCCGCGCCGGACGGCGGGTATGCCGGTGCCGGGCCCGGCGACGGGGCCGTCGGCGCGGCTGCCGTCCGCGGCGCGGCCACGGTGCGCATGCATGCCGGCGGGACCTGGCACCACGCGCCGCTGCTGGCGCGGCGCGACCTGCGGCCCGGGCAGCGCGCCGACGGCCCCGCCCTCATCACCGAGGACTTCGCCACCACGGTCGTCCAGCCCGGATGGCGGGCGGAGCTGACCGGCCGCGGTGACCTGCTGCTGACCCGGGTGGCGGCCCGCCCGGGCGGCCCGGCCGCCGGCGCCGACGTCGACCCGGTGATGCTGGAGATCTTCAACAACCTGTTCATGTCGGTCGCCGAGCAGATGGGGGAGCGGCTGCGGGCCACCGCGCACTCGGTCAACATCAAGGAACGGCTCGACTTCTCCTGCGCGATCTTCGACTCCGCCGGGGGCCTCATCGCCAACGCGCCGCACATACCGGTCCATCTCGGCTCGATGGGCGAGAGCATCAGGATCGTCGCCGAGCGCAACGCCGGCCGGATGCGCGCCGGCGACGTCTACGTGCTCAACGACCCGTACCACGGCGGGACCCACCTGCCCGACGTCACCGTCGTCACGCCGGTGTTCGGCACCGGGCCGGGGGAGCACGCAGCCGGCCAGCACACCGCGCCCGTTGGCGCCGATCGGCACCGCATCCTGTTCTTCGTCGCCTCGCGCGGCCACCACGCCGAGATCGGCGGCATCACCCCAGGCTCGATGCCGGCCTTCTCCACTCGGGTGGAGGAGGAGGGGGTGCTGATCGACAACTGGCTGCTGGTGCGGGACGGCGTGCTGCGCGAGGCGGAGACGCTCGCCCTGTTGCGGGACGCGCCGCATCCGTCCCGCAACCCGGAGGTCAACCTGGCCGACCTGCGCGCGCAGATCGCCGCGAACGAGCGTGGCGTCGGCGAGCTGCGCCGGATGTGCGAGCACTTCGGCCTGGACGCGGTGACCGCCTACATGGGTCACGTCCAGGCCAACGCCGAGGAGGCGGTGCGCCGGGTGATCTGCGGGCTGCGCGACGGGGCGTGCCGCTACGAGCTGGACAACGGGGCCGTGATCAACGTGGCGGTCCGGGTGGACCGGGCCGCGCGCAGCGCGCGGATCGACTTCACCGGCACGTCGCCGCAGGGGAGCGGGAACTTCAACGCG
Organism: Streptosporangiaceae bacterium; assembly: GCA_035636335.1. Classification (GTDB taxonomy): domain Bacteria; phylum Actinomycetota; class Actinomycetes; order Streptosporangiales; family Streptosporangiaceae; genus Chersky-822. The sequence goes on along the minus strand of DASPZH010000519.1, from coordinate 4,026 downwards.
CCGTCGTCGGTGGCCATGGCCGCCGTGCTCTACGTGCTGCGCACGCTGGTGGCCGACGACATCCCGCTCAACTCCGGCTGCCTCAAGCCGGTCCGGGTGATCATCCCGCCGGGCTGCCTGCTCTCGCCCCGGTACCCGGCCGCGGTGGCGGCCGGCAACGTCGAGACCTCGCAGGCGATCACCGGCGCCCTGCTCGCCGCGCTCGGGGTGATGGCCGAGGGCTCGGGCACCATGAACAACGTCACGATCGGCAACGCGCGGCACCAGTACTACGAGACGGTGGCGAGCGGCTCGGGCGCCGGTGACGGGTTCGACGGGACCGACGTCGTCCAGACCCACATGACCAACTCCCGGCTCACCGACCCCGAGGTGCTCGAGTGGCGGTATCCGGTCCGGCTGGACCGGTACGAGATCCGCGGCGGCAGCGGCGGGAACGGGCGCTGGCACGGCGGCTGCGGCGGGCGGCGGGAGATCAGGTTCGGCGAGCCGATGACGGTCACCACACTGGCCAGCCACCGCCGGGTGGCGCCGTACGGCATGGCCGGCGGCGAGCCTGGCTCGCTGGGACGGCACTGGGTGCGCCGCGCGGACGGCTCGGTCACCCCGATGCGCGGCTGCGACTCCGTGCAGGTCGGCGCCGGCGACGTCTTCGTGATCGAGACGCCGGGAGGCGGCGGGTACGGGCACCGGCCGGGCAGCGGTGCGTAGACGCCGTAAAGACCTTTCCGCCGCCCGCGGCGTTCGGTGTTCGGGCGTGTTCTGGTCCAAGCTCAGCCGGGCTTGCCGTACCTTGGACCTGATTGCCCCAACGGCACATCCCCGACGCGGCAAAAGGACGGCAATGCCAGCAGAACCGCCAGCGATTCCGTCGGCCGCGTGGCGTCGGCTACCCGAGCCGCTGCGGCGCGCGCTGTGCTCGCCGGGCGGCAGGCGGATGCTCAGGTTCGCGCCCGCCGCGCTGCTCGCGCTGGCCGCCACCCAGGTAACTTACTTCCTCTGCTTCAGCGTGCTGGCCATGACCGGCCGTGCCGCCGGTGCCACCGGCTGGCTCGCCGGGGCGGCGGTCAGCTACGGCGTCAGCCGCTGGGCCTGGGAGCGCAAGGGCAGGCCGCGGCTGCTGAGGGAGACCCTCCCGTTCGTGGCCATCTCGCTGGTGGTCGGGATCGTGCTGACCGAGGCCAGCCACTTCGGGTACCGGGAGGCCGCGGCGCTCGGCCTGCACGGCACCGCGCACGACGCGTTCGTGCAGGGCTTCTACCTTGCAGCGAACTGCGGCACGTTCCTGACCCGGTTCGTGATCTTCCATTTCGTGCTGTTCGCCGACCGGGACGCGAAGCCCGGATCGCGGCTGGGCGTCGAGGACGCCTAACCGCCCTGCTCCCGCTCGCCCTGCCCCCGCTCGCCCTGCCCCCGCTCGCCCGGCCCCCGCTCGCCCGGTTGCGGGCCGGCCAGTGCCGTCGCGGGCAGGACCGCGTGGACGCCCCACACGTCGTTGGCGACCTGCGTGATCCGCAGGTCCACGACGGGGCTGGCCAGTGCCAGGGCCGCGGCCTTGTCCACGCGGAACAGTGACTGGAGCCAGGTCAGCATCGCATCGAGCGCGTCGCCCATCGCCTCGTCCAGATCCTCGCTGAACCCGAACGTGATCCGCCCGGCCGGGGTGTCGGCGTGGATCCCCGGCACCGGCGGGTCGGTCACCAGGTCAACTACGACCTCGGTGGTCATCGGGCACTCGATCGCCGTCCCTGCGACCTCGCCGTCGCCCTGCGCGGCGTGGCCGTCGCCGAGGCAGAGCAGCGCCCCCGGCACGGTGACCGGCAGGTACAGGGTCGCGCCGGCCACCAGCTCGCGGCAGTCGATGTTGCCGCCGCCCGCGGCGCGCGGCGGGATCGTCGAGTGCTCACCGGGCTCGGCCGGCGGCATGCCCACGACGCCGAGGAACGGCGCGGTCCTGACGGCGTAGCCGCGGTCACAGGTGGCCAGGCCGGCGTCGGCGTCGATCTCCCACAGCAGCCAGGACGGCGGCCCGCCGGCCAGGCCGAGCCTGCGGGTGAGCCGGTTGTCCCTGGCGGCGGCGACGGTAAAGCCCCAGCCGTCCGGCCGCAGCGAGACGAACCGCACCGCGAGCACCGTGCCGGGCTCCGCGCCGGTCACCGCGATCGGCCCGGTCAGGCAGTGCCCGCGGTGGGCGGCGAACATCGTGGGCCGGTCCTCGCCCGGGGTCCGCTGGCGGGACAGGTGGCCGGACGCGTCGAGCGAGGCGGCGACCACGGTGTCGCCCGGCTCGACGGTCAGCACCGGCGGCGCGTCGCGGTCGAACACATCGACCGTCGTCGCCGCGGACGGGGTCAGCGTGTGCCTGGTCCCCGGCCGGGTCACGGCGGCGCCGTCCGTGCCCGCGGCAGCCACTGCCCGCGGCCCGGTTCGGCCAGCACCTGCCCGTCCTCGAGCACGACCTCGCCGCGGCTTACGGTGTACCGCGGCCAGCCGTGCACCTCGCGGCCGTCGTAGGCCGAGTAGCCCGCCCTGGAGCGCATCGACCGGCCGTCGACCGTCCGGCGCAGGGCCGGGTCGAGCACCAGCAGGTCGGCGTCGCCGCCGACGGCGATCGTGCCCTTGCGCGGGTAGAGCCCGAACAGCCGGGCCGGGTTCGTCGAGGTCAGCGAGACGAAACGGGACAGTGGGATGCGGCCGGTCCGCACTCCCACCGAGAACAGCATCGGCAGCATCGTCTCCAGGTCGGCGACGCCCTGCCTGGCCGTGGTGACGTCCTGCGCCGGGTCGAGCTTGTCGGCCAGCAGCCACGGCGCGTGGTCGCTGCCGAGGGTGTCGACCGACCCGTCGGCCAGGCCCGCCCACAGCGCATCGACGTCGGCGTCCGCGCGCAGCGGCGGGGCGCCGATGTACTTTGCGCCCTGCGGCTCGGCCAGCGCGGCGCTGGTCAGGTACAGGTACAGCGGCCTGGTCTCGACGAAGACCGGCAGGCCGCGCGCCCGCCCGCGCCTGGCGGCGTCCAGGGCGGCCCGCGAGGACAGGTGGACCACGTAGACCGGCGAGCCGGTGGCCTCGCAGATCGCGACGGCCCGGTCGACCGCGGCCCGCTCGGCGGGCACCGGCCTGCTGGCCGCCCAGTCGGCCAGGCCGCCGCGGCCCGCCCGCAGCAGTTGCTGGCCGGCGAACCTGAGCAGCGCGCCGTCCTCGCAGTGGATCAGCGTGAGCATGCCGTGCCGGCCGGCGACCCTGACCGCCTCGATCATCGCGTCGGCCTGGGACTCGAACTCCTCGGCGACCATGAACAGCTTCAGGCTGGTGTGGCCGTCAGCCGCGAGTTGCGGCAGCTCGGCCAGCGCCTCGGGGGACGGGCTGGCGAGCACCGGATGCAGCACGTAGTCGACGCCGGCCAGCGCCTTCGCCGCGGTGAGGTCGCGGCCGAGCGAGCGGGCCAGCGAGTCGCCGTCCGCGGGAAAGGTCATGTTGCCGATCGTGGTCACGCCGCCGGCGATAGCCGCGGCCGACCCGCTGCCGAAGTCGTCGACCCAGGCCGGCTCGCCGGGCTCGTCCGGCGGCGACGACAGGTGCACGTGCATGTCCAGGCCGCCCGGCAGGACCAGCGCCCCGGTCGCGTCCAGCTCCCTGCGGCCGCGCGGCGACCCGCCGATCTGGCTGATCCTGCCGTCGCGGACGCCCAGGTCGCACTCGGCCGAGCCGCCCGCGGTCACCACGGTTCCGCCGCGGACGACCAGGTCGTAGTCGTCGCCGGGAATGGCGCTCACCTCCGTCTCGCGGTCGCGCTCTGCCGGATGCCAGGTGCCTGCGGCGCGCCTGCTGGCTGGTGCGGCCTGCTGGCTGGTGCGGCCGTCAGGGTCGCTGGGGGGATGGGTGCCGGGGTTCGTAGACGGCGAGCTCCGAGCCGTCTGGCAGGCGGATCGCGGCGAGCAGTCCCCAGCCTTGATCGGCGACGTCCCGCGCCACGACGGCTCCCGCGGCCTTGAGCTCGGCGAGCGTGGCGTGGATGTCGTCGCACAT
>DASPZH010000518.1:0-4260 GCA_035636335.1 Streptosporangiaceae bacterium | reverse complement strand
GCGCAGCCGCAGCGGGCCCGCCGCGGCGGTCGCCAGCACCCCGCCGACGGTCCCGCCACCCGGCGGGTCCAGCGCGAGCCGCTGGCCGGCCGCGCCGAGCACCGCGGCGAGCCGGTCCAGGCGCACCCCGGCCTGCACGGTCGCCACCAGGTCGCCGGCCGCGTGCTCGACGACCCGGTCCATCCCGGTCGTCTCGAGCACCAGGTCGCAGCGGGCCGGCGGGTTGCCCCAGTGCAGACGGGAGCCCGTTCCGCGCGGGACGACGGCGAGGCCGAGGTCGGCGGCCGCCTTCAGCAGCGCGCTCGCCTCCTCGGTGCTAACCGGGGTGGCGACGACCCGAGGCGCAGCCCCGGCGACCGCGTCGGCCGGGGTGGCCGGCCTGACCCGTTCGCAGGCGGCGGTGATCGGCGCGGGAACCGGCTCAGCTTTCATCGGCACTGGCCACGGGCGAGTCATTGAGCATGGTCAGAAGCTCTCCGCCTGGCCCGAGGCGACCAGGGGATGCGGGCCGCGCCGGACGCCGGGAACCTCGCCGCACATCCGCGGCGTCGGGAACACCTTGCCGGGATTGCACAGGCCCGCCGGGTCGAACGCGCAGCGCAGCAACTGCATCGTGTCCAGGTCGTCGGCGGTGAACATGCGGGACATATACCTGGACTTGTCGACGCCGACGCCGTGCTCGCCGGTGATCGACCCGCCGTGGGCGATGCACTCGTCCAGGATCGCGCCTGACAGCTCCTCGGCCGCCGCGGACTGCTCGGGGCTCGAGTCGTCGAACAGCACGAGCGGGTGCAGGTTGCCGTCGCCGGCGTGGAACACGTTCGCCACCCGGATCCCGGCCTGCGCCGACAGCGCGCTGATCCGGTCCAGGACCTCGGGCAGCGCGGTGCGCGGCACGACGCCGTCCTGGACGATGTAGGCGGGCGAGATCCTGCCCACCGCCGCGAACGCGGACCGGCGGCCGGTCCAGATCGCCGCCCGCTCGGCCGGGTCGGCGGCCGCCCTGATCTCGAACGCGCCGGCCTGCTCGCACAGCCCGCGCACCGCGGCGGTCTCGCCGTGCACGTCGGTCTCCGGCCCGTCGAGCTCGACGATGAGCACCGCGCCCGCGCCCTCCGGGTAGCGGCAGCGCACGGCGGCCTCGGCGGCCTCGATCGACAGCGCGTCCATCATCTCGATCGCCGCGGGCAGGATCCCGGCGCCGATGATCGCCGAGACCGCGGCGCCGCCGTGCCCGGTCGTCTCGAACGCGGCGAGCAGCGTGGTGACCGCCTGAGGGATCGGGGTCAGCCTCACGACGATCTTGGTGACGATGCCGAGGGTGCCCTCCGAGCCGGTGAACGCGCCGAGCAGGTCGTAGCCCGGGGCCGCGCCCGTGCCGTCGCCGAGCCAGGTCAGCTCGCCGCCCGGGGTGACGATCTCGAGCCCGGTCACGTGGTGCACCGTGAACCCGTGCTTCAGGCAGTGCGCGCCGCCGGAGTTCTCGGCGACGTTGCCGCCGACCGAGCAGATCTGCTGGCTGGACGGGTCGGGCGCGTAGAACAGCCCGAACGGCTGTGCGGCCTTGCTCACCGCCAGGTTGGTGACTCCCGGCTCCACGATCGCTCGGCGGCTGGCCGCGTCAACCTCGATGATCCGGCGCATCCGGGCGGTGACGATCAGCACGCCGTCGGCGCGGGGGAGCGCGCCGCCGGACAGGCCGGTGCCGCTGCCCCGGGCGACGAACGGCACCCCCGCGCCGGCGCACGCCCGGACGACGGCTGCGACCTGGGCGGCGGTGTCGGGAAGGACGACAACCCCGGGGGAGCAACGGTGCGCGGTCAGCCCGTCGCACTCGTAGGTGCGCAGCTCCATCGGGTCGGTGATGACCGTGTCGGGGCCGCAGATCTCGGCCAGCCGCGGGATCAGCCCGGCGAGGGCGGCCGCGGGACCGGGGTCTTGGCCGGTGCCGGCGGATACGCGGCCGGGCGCGGGCGGCTGCTCGGTCATCGTCTCGCCTCCCGCCCGGCCGGTGCCATCCGATGGTCTCTATCTTGCCCCCGTTTGGCCACCGCGACCACGGGCCGCCCTGGGCCGGGGGTCGGGCAGGTCAGGTGGGGCCGGCGGACGCGCGAGAGCCGCCGGCCGCCCGCTCCGTTACGATGGCCAATTCATGACGGTGTGACCAAGGTCACCCTGATCGGAGGCTCTCGTGCGGAAGTTGGGCATAAGCGGCGCCCTGGCGGCAGCCGTTCTCGGAGTTCTCGCGGCGCCCCCGGCGGTTTCGGCGGTGGCGGCGGCGCGGGCCACCGCACTCAGTACTCCGCCCGTCGCGAAGGGAACCTACGCCGACGTCACGGTGCCCCGCGCGACGTCGACCGAGGCCGAGGACATCACCGACTCCGGGCTGATCGTCGGGTGCTTCGAGCGCCCGAACCGGCCCGAGCGCGGGTTCACCGACCAGAACGGAAAGTTCACGACCATCACGCACCGTTCCGGCGGGCGCGCCTCGGCCTTCACCTGCGCGGCCGGCGCCAACAACGCCGGGGTCATCGTCGGCGCTTACGCGAACACGTCCGGCGTCCTGCACGGTTTCGTGGACCGGCACGGGGTTTTCAGGACGATAAACGCGCCGCACGCGGTCCGGCGGTCCGGCGCAGGCACCGCCGCGATCGACATCAACAAGACGGGCGTCATCGTGGGCTGGTTCGTCTCCAGTGGGCACGTGACGCGCGGATTCGTCCTGCGGAACGGCAAGTTCCGTACCGTTAACGCTCCCGGTGCGGCGAACTCGGAACTGGGCGGCACCGTGCTGAACGGCATCGCCGATGACGGCACGATTTCCGGCGCTTTCACGTCCCGCGACGGGCGCACGCACGGGTTCTGGCTTCGCCACGGGGTGTTCCATCACATCAACGTCCCCGGCGCTCGGGACACCAGCGTGGCGTGCATCTCCGAGCGCAGCCGGCTGCTCGTCGGTGACTACCGGGTAGCGGGGCGGAGGAGGACTTTCGGGTTCACCTTCCACCACGGCGTGTACCGCACCATGCGCGATCCGTCGGCGACGAGCGCCACGATCCCGCAGTGCGGCAACGACAGCGGCCACGTGGCCGGTTTTTACATCGGCGCCGGGGGCATCATCGATGGCTTCAAGTTCACGCCGGGGACCTCGTCGCCGGCGGTCAGGGCAACGCCCGGCGGGAACGGGCCGGCGGCGCCCGCGACGTTCCGTGGCCTGCTGTCGGTCAGAGCCGGCCTGCGCCCTGCGAACTGACCGGGGCGTGCCCTAGCTTGGCGGTATGGCCGCGCACGTAGATCTCGAGGTCGGTGACCGCACGATCAGGATCTCCAACCCGGACCGGGTGTACTTTCCGGCCCGCGGTGAGACCAAGCTCGACCTGGCCCGCTACTACCTGTCGGTCGGCGACGGCATCGTGCGCGCGCTCCGCGAGCGGCCGTGCATGCTGCACCGGTTCCCGTCCGGCGTGGCGGGCGAGAAGGTGCATCAGAAGCGGGTTCCGAGCGGGGCGCCGGACTGGCTGGAGACGGTGCGGGTGGAGTTCCCTCGTTACGGCCGCCACGCCGACGAGCTGTGCGTGACCGAGCTGGCCAGCGTGGTGTGGGCGGTGCAGATGTCGACCGTGGAGTTCCACCCGTGGAACTCCCGTCGGGCCGACACCGAGCGCCCGGACGAGTGGCGGATCGACCTGGACCCGATGCCCCGGTGCGGGTTCGACACCGTGCGGAGGGTGGCCGGGGTGGTCCGCGAGCTGCTCGACGAGCTCGGCGCCGTCGGGTGGCCGAAGACCTCGGGCGGCAAGGGCGTGCACATCTACGTCAGGATCGAGCCTCGGTGGGGATTCGCCGAGGTGCGGCGGGCCGCGCTGGCGTTCGCGCTGGAGGTCGAGCGGCGGGCACCCGATGACGTCACGACCACCTGGTGGCGCAAGGACCGCGACCCGGCCAAGCTGTTCGTCGACTACAACCAGAACGCGCGGGACCACACGATCGCAAGCGCCTACTCCGTGCGCGGCGTGCCGGAAGGGACGGTGTCGACGCCGATCGCGTGGGATGAGATCGACGACGTCGACCCCGGCTCGTTTACGATCGCCACGGTGCCCGCGCGGTTTGCCGAGCGCGGCGACCTGCACGCCGGGATCGACGAGGGCGCCTACTCGCTGCGGACCCTGCTGCAGTGGGCCGACCGGGACGGCCTGGACGAATAGGGGCCGGGGAACGGCCCCTGGCGTCAGGTGCCGAAGGCGGCGCGCGCCATCGCGG
>DASPZH010000517.1:0-4673 GCA_035636335.1 Streptosporangiaceae bacterium | reverse complement strand
GTGGTTGCAGGCCGAGGGGACGGCCGAGATCATCCATCTGCCCGAGGCGATGGAGGTGCTGGTCGACTACTACCGCCGGATCTCGGGCGAGCACCCGGACTGGGACGACTACCGCGAGGCCATGCGCCGTGACCGGCGAGTGATCGTCGCGATCACGCTGACCCGGGCGGGTCCGGACCGCGGCGGCTGACCGGGCGCGGCGGCTGACCGGGCCGCATCACCGCGACTTTTCATTAGGTGGCGTCAAACCGCTGCCCGACTTGCGAGCTTTGCGCAGCCGCAGCTAGTGATAGGTCGCCGACCAGGGGGACCGGCGCCGCGAGGCCGTTCTGACCGCTGCCGGGGCCGTCGGAACCGCTGTCGGGACCCATTGCGGGCACCTTCTGGTCCCGGCCGGGCCGAGCGCGGGTACGCACCCAAGGTAACAAGCACCGCAGCCGGTTGCGCGGCCCCGCGCCAGCGCGGAAGAGGGCCAAATCAGTGCGCTTTCGGCCAATTGCCGTGGCGGTCGCCGACTGGCGGACGCAGGTGCGCATAACGTGTGATTCAGATTTTGCAAATGGGCCGAACTGGCGCCGGTCACGAGTAGTGAATCACAGGTTATGGCTCGCACATCGCCGGTTGGACGGAGGCTGGTCGTGCAGGTCACAATTCTTTTCATTCGTCTGACCTGCAGATATATCGTAGCTCCCCGAGAATGGGGGGAACCCCTGATGATCGGTACCCCCGGTCGGGCTCGAACCGACACTGGCGCCCTTTTAGGGGGCTCGCCTCTTCCCTTGGGCTACGGGGGCGCGAAAATCGTACCCCATCTTGCGCCGTTTATTCAAACATTCCGTGGAATCGGGCAGGTGGCTATTATAGACGACCAAATAGACATTAGCCACGCACACAACTGTGCAGTTGCACATGCAATTTGCCATTGTTGCCGCTGGGACAGCGGACGCTCGTCGACAAGGGGCAGGCGACCGACTACTCGGGCCAGGTGCCCGGGCTGTGCGCTCGGGCTGGGTCTCGGGCCGGGCAGGATCAGGCGATTCCCGCGTGGCTGGCCGCTCGCCGGAAGATGGCATCGAGCATCGGGCCCGTGACCCGGCCCGTGAAAGTGTTCTGCTGGCTGGGGTGATAGCACCCGAGCACGAGCATCCCGGACAGCATGGCCTCGGCTCCGTGACCGAATGCGGGCCGCGGGGCCGGCACCGGGTATCCGGCTCTCGCCAGCTCGCGCCATGCCGCCTGCCAGGCGAAGTGACCGAGGCAGACGACCGCCCGGACATCGGAGGAGACCAGATCGAACTCGGCCGCCAGCCACGGCTCGCAGGTGTCGCGTTCGGTGATCGTCGGCTTGTTCTGCGGCGGTGCGCATCTGACCGCGGCCATCATCCTGACGCCACGCAGCCGCTGCCCGTCGCCGGCCGCCGCGCTGGTCCGGCTGGCCGCCAGCCCGCACCGCCACAGCGACTCGAACAGCACGTCGCCGCTGCGATCCCCGGTGAAGATCCGGCCGGTCCTGTTGCCGCCGTGCGCCGCCGGCGCGAGCCCGACGATCAGCACTCGCGGCCGTTCTGCGCCCCAGCCGGGGACCGGGCGGCCCCAGTACTGCTCGCTCGCGAACGCACGGCGCCTGGTGACTGCGACCTGCTCCCGCCAGCCGACCAGGCGCGGGCACGCGTGGCAGACCGACTGCCTGGCGGTCAGCTCCGCCAGCGACCCGGCACCCGCCGCCAGGGTGCGGACGGCGTCCGCGCTGGTCGCGACCGGAGTCGCCGTCGTCGCGTGGTCGTCCGGCCATCCTGTTCCCGGCGGCACCGGGCCTTGGGCCGCCGTGCCGGAGCCGGGCTGCGGGCTGGGCGGCACCGGGCCGGGGGCCGCCGCGCCGTCGGGAGCGGCGCCTTCCGTGCCTGCCGAACGGGTCATGACCGCCCGGACTCCGCGGCGGCCCGGGTCACGATCGACCAGGCGATGCCGTCGAGGATGTCGTGCTCGCTGGCCACCATCTCGGCGAAGCCGAACCTGTCCATGATCCGGTCCAGGATCAGCGCGCCGGCGCCGATCACGTCGACGCGGCCGGGGTGGATCACGGCGATCGCCGCCCGCTGCTCGTGGTCCATGCCGAGCAGGTCGGCCGTCACCTCGTGCACCCGGGCGGCGCTGAGCCGCGCGTGGTGAACCCGGGCCCGGTCGTAGGCGGCCAGGTTCAGCGCGACCGCGGTCAGCGTGGTGACCGAGCCAGCCAGCCCGACCAGGGTGCGCGCGCTGGCTGCCGGGATCGACTCGGCGACGGTGGCCAGCGCGGCGTCGATGTCGCGCGTGGCCGCGGCGATCTGGTCCTGGCTCGGCGGGTCGCCGTGCAGGTGCCGTTCGGTCAGCCGCACGCAGCCGATGTTGACCGAGAGGGCGGACAGGTCCCGTGCCGCGAGGCCATCGGAATCGCCGAGCACGAACTCGGTGGAGCCGCCGCCTATGTCCACCACCAGGAACGGCGGCACCGGCTCGCGCGGCGCGCCCGGCTCGCGCGGCCCGCCGGGCTCGCCTAGCTCGGGGGGCCGGTCGGCTGGCTGGCGCGCTCGGCCAAGCTCGGCGGTCGCTCCGGAGAACGACAGCCGGGCCTCCTCGGCGCCGCTGACGACCTCCGGATCCACGCCGAGTATCCGGCGCACCCCCGCGGCGAACTCGGCGGCGTTGGACGCGTCCCTGGTCGCGCTCGTCGCGACCAGCCTGACCGCCGCCGCTCCCGACTCGCTGATCGCCCGCGCGTACTCCTCCAGCATCGCGAAGGTCCTGGCCAGGGCGCCGGGTGCGAGCCGTCCGGTCGCGTCGACGCCCTCGCCGAGCCTGACGATCTCCATCCTGCGCTGCACGTCGGCGAGCTCGCGCCTGGCCGGGTCGATGTCGGCGATCAGCAGCCGCAGCGAGTTCGTTCCGCAGTCGATCGCAGCCACTCGCTGCGGGCCAGGTGCCGCCATGAGCTCCTCCGCTACCGCGCCGCGGGCACTTCCACGCAAGGCCCGGCTGCCCACCACTCTCCCATGCCGTCCACCGCCTCCCGGCCGAGCGGGTTGGAGCCGGGCACGGCAAGCTCCTGCGCCGCCAGGGCGTGCAGGCACTTGACCCGGTCGGGCATGCCGCCGACGGTCGCCGCGTCCGGCGGCAGCGGCGGCACGCCGGCCGCGGCGGCTGCCTCGGTCCTGCGCGCCGCGTAGTCGCGGTGCGCCGCCCGGTACGCCGCACGCAGGGCCGGGTCGGCCGCGAGCCTGGCCGTCATGTCGCGCATCAGGCCGCCCGCCTCCAGCCTGCTCGCGGCGGCGCAGGCGCGAACGCAGGTCAGGTAGTACAGGGTCGGGAACGGCGTCCCGTCGGGCAGCCTCGGAGCGGTCTCGATGACGTCGGGCAGGCCGCACGAGCACCGGTGGGCGACGGCGCGGGCGCCGCGCGGCGGCCGGCCGAGCTGCCGGGTGACGGCGGCCAGGTCGGCAGGGAGCGGGATCACCCCTGCCGTGCCTGGACCGGCCGGTGACCGTCGGCCCGCCGTCCGGCCGGCCCGGGCCGGTGACCCGGCTGCGGGTCGTTGGCCTGCTGAACCGAGGACCACAGCCGCGCGTACCACGGCACCGAGTCCGCCCGCGCGGCGGTGTTCTTCGCGCCCTTCGGCGCGGTGCCGATGATCTCGTAGCACATCTGCGTCGGCAGGCACATGTGGAGCCGGTCGCGCGCCTGCCGCTCGATGTAGACCGGGTCGTTCAGCTTCCGCCGCTCGTGCTCCAGGCTCTTCAGACGCAGCTTGATCTGGTTGTGCTGGTCGAGCAACTGGTCGATCTGCTTGCGCTGCGCGATGTACTCGCGGACCGGGTAGGCCAGGCTCAGCGCGATCGCGCAGATTACCAGCGCCAGGATCGCCGCGCGTCCGGTGAAGCGCGGCCTGGGTCCGGCCGGCCGGACCGCCTGACCGGCTGACTCGGCTGACTCGGCAGCCGCCCGGTCGGCGAGCCTGGTCACGGAGCGGCTGCCGCGAACCTCGGGAACGCCGACCGCCCGGCGTACACCGCCGCGTCGTCCAGCCGCTCCTCGATCCGCAGCAACTGGTTGTACTTGGCCACCCGCTCGGACCTGGCCGGCGCCCCGGTCTTCATCTGGCCGCAGTTGATCGCCACCGCGATGTCCGAGATCGTGGTGTCCTCGGTCTCGCCCGAGCGGTGGCTCAGCATGCAGGCGAAACCGCTGCGATGCGCGAGCTCGACCGCGCCGAACGTCTCGGTCAGCGTGCCGATCTGGTTGACCTTGACCAGCAGTGCGTTCGCCGTCCGCTCGTTGATCCCGCGCTGGATCCGGTCCTGGTTGGTCACGAAGATGTCGTCGCCGACGACCTGCACCCGGTCCCCGAGCATCGCGGTCAGCTCCTGCCAGCCCGGCCAGTCCTCCTCGGCCAGCGGGTCTTCAAGCGACACGATCGGGTAGGCGTCCAGCCAGCGCTCATAGATGACCGCCATCTCGGCCGGGGTCTTCGGCTGGCCCTCGAAGGTGTAGCCGCCCTCGCCGTAGAACTCGGTGGCGGCCGCGTCGATAGCCACGGCCACCTCCCGCCCCGGCGCGAACCCGGCCTGGTCGATGGCCTCGATCAGCAGGTCGAGCGCGGCCTGGTTGTGCGGGAGGTCGGGCGCGAACCCGCCCTCGTC
>DASPZH010000516.1:0-5142 GCA_035636335.1 Streptosporangiaceae bacterium | reverse complement strand
GGTCCGCGCGCTGGTGCAGCTTCCCGGCTCGAAGTCGATTACGAACCGGGCGCTGATCCTCGCCGCGCTCGCGGACCGCCCGACCCTGATCAGCGGCCCGCTGGTCGCCCGAGACACCATGCTGATGGTCGACGCGCTCCGCGCGATCGGCTGCCGGATCGAGGAGTCGCCGGGGGCGTGGCAGGTCGAGCCCGCCGCGCTCGGACACGCTTGCCGCCGCCCCCGAGGCCAACCCAGCGGCCAACCCAGCGGCCAACCGCCGCCGCCGGGACCGGGCATCGACATCGACGTCGGCAACGCCGGAACGGTGCTGCGGTTCCTCCCGCCCGTCGCCGCTCTGACCTGCGCGGACGTGAGGTTCACCGGCGATCCGAGGGTCTCGCACCGGCCGGTCGGGCCGCTGCTCGCAGCCCTGCGCGAGCTCGGCGCGGCGATCTCCGGCGACGAGTCTGGCTCGGTCCCGTTCGCGGTGCGCGGCCGCGGCGCGGTAGCCGGGGGCTCGGTGACCCTGGACGCCTCTGCCTCATCACAGTTCGTCTCCGGGCTGCTGCTCGCCGCCGCCCGGTTCGACTCGGGCGCCGAGGTCAGGCACTGCGGGCCGCCGATCCCGTCCGCCCCGCACATCGAGATGACGGTACGGATGCTGCGAGCGGCCGGCGTGCACGTCACCGTGGACGGGGCGCGGCCCGACCCCGCCGGGACAGCGCCGGCCGGCCTGCCCGGGACGGCGCCGGCCGGCCTGACCGGGACGGGCGCCGAACGCTCCGTTACCTCGACATGGCGAGTATGGCCGGGTCCGATCGGCCCGGGCCGGATCGACATCGAGCCCGACCTGTCCAACGCCGTGCCGTTCCTCGCTGCCGCGCTGGCGACCGGCGGCGAGGTCACGGTCGCCGGCTGGCCGGCTGACAGCCTCCAGCCTGCCGTGCGGATCATCGAGCTGCTGCGGTCGATGGGCGCCGGCGTGCGCCGCACCGCCGAGGGGCTGCGGGTGACCGGGTCGGGGCGAATCAGCGGGGTCGGTGCCGACCTGAGCGAGGTCGGGGAGCTGACACCGGTGCTGACCGCGCTGGCCGCCCTGGCCAGCTCGCCGTCGGAGTTCACCGGGATCGGGCACCTGCGCACGCACGAGAGCGACCGGCTGGCCGCGCTGGCCGGCGAGATCGGCAAGCTCGGCGGCGACGTGACCGAGACGGCCGACGGGCTGCGGATCAGGCCGGCCCCGCTGCGCGCGGGCGCGAGCTTCGACAGCCACGACGACCACCGCCTGGTCATGGCCGCTGCCGTGCTCGGCCTGGTCACCGACGGGCTGCGGGTGCACAACGCGGCCACCGTGGGCAAGACCTTCCCGGAGTTCAGCCGGGTCTGGGCCGGGACGCTGGCGCCGGCCTAGGAGTGTTCCCCTGATGGTTCCGCGCGCCAGCCGCAGCGACATGGACGAAGACGACTTCCGGGTCAGGGCCGGGCGCGGCTCCCGGCCGCGGACCAGGCGGCGGCCGACCCACTCCGAGGCGGTGGACGCCTTCGTCACCGCGGTCGACCGGGGTAGGTACCGGTGCCTGATCGGCGACCAGGTCGTCACCGCGATGAAGGCGCGCGAGCTTGGCCGGGGCAACATCGTGGTCGGGGACACGGTCAGCCTGGCCGGCGACGCGTCGGGCGCGCCGGGCACGCTCGCCCGCGTGGTCAGGATCGCCCCGCGCCGCAGCGTGCTGCGCCGGTCGGCCGATGATACCGATCCGGTCGAGCGGGCCATCGTCGCCAACGCCGACCAGCTCGTGATCGTCTGCGCGCTCGCCGACCCGCCGCCGCGGCTGCGGCTGATCGACCGGTTCCTCGCCGCGGCCTACGACGCCGGGCTCGAGCCGGTGCTCTGCCTGACCAAGTCCGACCTCGCCGGGCCGGAGCCGATCCTCGCCGTCTACGCCCCGCTCGGGTTCCGCTGGGTGGTGCTCGGCCGCCCGCTCACCGACTCGATGCTCGCCGGCCTGCGCGACCTGCTGGCCGGGAAGATCAGCGTTCTGGTCGGCCACTCGGGGGTCGGCAAGTCCACGCTGGTCAACGCGCTGATCCCGGACGCCGACCGGGCGGTTGGCGCGGTCAGCGCGGTGACCGGGCGCGGCAAGCACACCTCGTCGTCGGTGGTCGCGCTCGCGCTGCCGGGCGGGCGCTCGGCCGGATGGGTCATCGACACGCCCGGGCTGCGCAGCTTCGGCCTCGGTCACATGTCGCCCGAGCGAGTCGTTCAGGCCTTCGGCGACCTCGCCGAGGGTGCCGAACACTGCCCGCCCGGCTGTGACCACCTGGGGCCGGAGTGCGCGCTCGACGACTGGGTCGCCGCCAGGGGCGGGCCCTCGCTGGCGGCCAGGCTCGACTCGCTGCGCCGGCTGCTCCGCAGCCGGGAGACCGCCGACGCCGACGACGGCTAGCCGGCCGGGCCCGCCAAGCCGGCCAGGCCGGCCGGCGGAGCGGTCATGGTCACTGTGCCCGATAAGCGATAGCGTTTGGCCGCATGGCGGGTTTCGATGACGACCTGCGGTTCGCCCATGTGCTCGCGGACGCGGCCGACGACATCACGATGCGCCGGTTCCGCGCGCTCGACCTCAACGTGCAGTCCAAGCCCGACCTGACCCCGGTCACCGACGCCGACCTGGCCACCGAGGAGTCGCTGCGAGGCGTGCTGCGCCGGGCCAGGCCGCGTGACGCCATGCTCGGCGAGGAGTTCGGCCGGACCGGCACCAGCCCGCGCTGCTGGATCATCGACCCGATCGACGGGACACAGAACTTCGTCCGCGGCGTCCCCGTCTGGGCCACGCTGGTCGGGCTGATGGCCGACGGCGAGGTGACCGTCGGCGTCGTCACGGCGCCCGCGATCGGCCGCCGCTGGTGGGCCGCGCAGGACGGCGGAGCCTGGACCGGCCGGTCGCTGACGAAGGCGACCGCGTGCCGGGTGTCCGAGGTCACCAGGCTGGAAGACGCCTCGCTGTCCTACTCCGACCTGGCGACCTGGGAGGCCAGCGGGCGCCTGGACGGCTTCCTCGGCCTGGCCAGGTCGGTCTGGCGGACCAGGGCGTACGGGGACTTCTGGTCGCACGTGCTGGTCGCCGAGGGCGCGGTGGACGTCTCGGCGGAGGCCGATGTCTTGCTCTGGGACGTGGCCGCGCTGCAGGTGATCGTGGCCGAAGCCGGCGGGGTCTTCACCGACCTGTCCGGCAAGCCCACCCCGGACGGCGGGAGCGTGCTGTGCACGAACGGCGCGCTGCACGACGAGGTGCTCGGCATGCTCGCCTTGCCGTCCGCGGCCTCATGAACGATGATCTAGTAATCACAAGCTCACAAGCTTGACCGCCACGCTGGCACTGGCGCCACGGACCGCTGGCGGAGTCGCTTCGTCATTCCAGAAACGGGAGTGATCGCAGTCATGAAGGTGAAGGACGGGATGAGCCGGGTCGTGCTGAGCGTCGGCCCGGCGCACACGCTGCGGCAGGCCGCGCGGATGATGTCGGTGCAGCGGGTCGGGGCCGCGGTGGTCCTCGACCACGAGCGCTCCGGCATCGGCATCCTGACCGAGCGCGACATCCTGAACTCACTCGGCGTCGGCCAGGACCCGGACGTCGAGCTCGTGGCCGACCACCGGACCAGTGACGTCGTGTTCGCCTCACCCGAGTGGACGCTCGACCGCGCGGCCGAGACCATGGTGGCCGGCGGGTTCAGGCACCTCGTCGTCGTCGATCATGGCGAGGTGACCGGCCTGCTGTCCATGCGCGACATCGTCCGCTGCTGGTCGGGCACCGCGCAGGCGCCGGTCGGCTCGGCCTCGAGCTCCGGCTAACCGGCCGGTTGGGCGGGTCCGGCCCAGGTGATCGGCAGATCGCTGACATGCGACGATAGCGCCGATACCGGCGATACCCCCGCGATACCCCCGCGAACCCGGCCCTGGACACCCAGAAGCGGACCGCTTAGCATTGACTGTATGGTCAGTCAGCACGGGGCTAGCCAGCACGGGGCTAGCCAGCACGGGTTGCCGCCCGCTCCCCTGGACCCTGCGGCTCTCGCCGAGTCGCTCCGCCCGTTCGGCCAGAGCCGGATGCTCCCCCGCGCCGCCTACACCGATCCGGCGGTGTTCGAGTGGGAGCAGCGGCACTTCTTCGGCGGCGGCTGGCTGTGCGTCGGCCGCAGCGACCAGGTAGCCAACCCCGGCGACCAGCGGGCCGAGCCGGCCGGAGTCGCCGGCGTGCTGCTGACCAGGGACGACGACGGCGCGCTGCGCGCCTACGCGAACACCTGCCGGCACCGCGGCCATGAGCTGCTGCCCTGCGGCGCGGCGGCCAGCCAGAGCGTGATCATCTGCCCGTACCATGCATGGACATATAGCCTCAACGGACAGCTCCGCGCGGCGGCCGGCTTCAAGGGCCAGCCCGGCTTCGACGCCGGTCAGTGGGGCCTGCACGAGCTTGCCTGCGTCGAGTGGCACGGCCTGGTCTTCGTAGACGGATCGGGCCGGGCGGCGCCGCTCGACCGGGCACTGGGGACGCTGGACGAGATGCTGGCGCCGTACGAGATGAGCAGGCTGGTCGTCGCCGGGAGCCACGAGTACGACGCGGCGGCCAACTGGAAGATCCTGACCGAGAACTACCACGAGTGTTACCACTGCCCGTCCATCCACCCGGAACTGTGCCAGGTCAGCCCCCCGAAGAGCGGCGAGAACTACGACCTGCCAGGTGCCTGGGTCGGCGGCACGATGGACCTCCGGCCGGGGATGTCCACCATGTCGCTGGACGGGACCAGCCAGGGAGTGCCGCTGCGCGGCCTGGACGCGGCCGCGCTGCGGACCGTGCTCTACGTGAACGTGTTCCCCAACGTGCTGATCAGCCCGCACCCGGACTACGTGATGGTGCACCGGCTGACGCCGATCGCGGTGGACCGCACCAAGATCGAGTGCAGCTGGGCGTTCGCGCCTGAGGCGACGGCCAGGCCCGGCTTCGACCCCAGCTACGCGATTGACTTCTGGGACCTCACCAACCGGCAGGACTGGACCGCGTGCGAGTCCGTCCAGCGCGGGCTGTCCTCGCCGCACGCGGTGCCCGGCCCGCTCAATCCGGCCGAGGACGCCGTGTACCAGTTCGTGACCATGGTCGCCCG
>DASPZH010000515.1:0-3234 GCA_035636335.1 Streptosporangiaceae bacterium | reverse complement strand
CGGCCAGGGCGGGCCCGTCAGAGTGCAGGTAGTAGGCGTAGGTGCTCTCGTGCCCGCGCGGGTCGCGGACCGAGTAGATCTGCGAGTCCTCGTTCGCGGTCTTCGGGTCGGGGCTGACCCGGTCGGCTGGGCTGGGGATGGCCGGGCCGGACCCGCTGGAGGTCAGGTAGGTGAACACCCAGGACCGGTCGGGCAGGAAGCTGCCGCCGGCGCTGGTGCCGCCGCGCTGGGTGATGCGCAGCAGGTTGCCGTCGTTGTAGTAGTCGAAGTGCACGACGTGGCCGGCGTAGTCAGTGATGTCGGAGATCCGGCCCCGCTGGTGGGCGTTGTCGGTCTGCGCCTTGGTGTAGTAGCTGATCGTGATGGCCCGCCCGCCCGGGTCGGTGACCTTGGTGATCCGGTACGCCGGGCCGCCCGGGTCCTCGCCCGGCGGGGTCGCGGTCTCGGTGAAAGTGACCGTGTTGCCGTTCTTGTCGGTCACCGAGGTGGGCCAGCCGGCGTAGTTGTAGTAGAAGGTGACGTGGTCCGGGCGGGACAGCGCCCAGTAGGCGGGCGAGGTGGTGTCGGTGGTGACAGACCGCAGGTACAGGTCGAACCCGGGCGGCGGGGTCCAGGTGGTCGACCCGTCGGGGTTGGTGGTGCCGGCGTAGACGTGCAGGGTGCCGTCGCCGTCGGTGACCCCGATCAACTTGTCCGACACCCCGGCGATGGCATCGGCGTTGTTCGGGTGGATGTCCAGCGGGGTGCCGAACCGGGACAGGCTGGAGACCGCCAGCGACCAGTTGTTGCCGGCCGGGGAGTGGGAGCGGTTCTCCAGCCCGTTGTAGGTCAGCCCGAGCATGCCAGACAGGCCGCGGCCGGGCAGCTTCCACGGCGTCATGTTCAGCACCAGGTTGCCGCTCGCCGCGTTGACCAGCGAGTCCAGTCCCGCGCCCAGCGGCTGGGCGTCGTACTGGTAGTACTTCTCCAGGCCCAGGCCGACCGGGCTCTTGCGCAGCACCTGCACCAGCGCGGTCAGCGGCGGGTTCCCCCTGGCCGCGAACCACGACGAGCTGGCGGTGTCGTACAGGTCGAACATCAGCGTGTACTGGGCGGAGTTCACCCCGTCGGGCAGGGCGGGCGGAGAGACCAGCATGGTCAGCGTGACCGACTTGCCGGGGTTCAGGGTCGTCCCCAGCGGGGTCGCCGGGCCGGTGGTGACCGCCGGCGGGCTGTCCGGGCTGTACCAGCGGTAGGCCAGGGTGTCCCCGGTTGCCGAGAACGCGGTCTTGCTGGTGTTGGTGATGGTCACCTTCACGCCGAACTGCTGCTGGCTGCCCGCCGACGGGTCCCAGGTGACGGTGTCCGGGACCGCGCTGCCCGAGGCGGGGGCGATCCCGGCCTGGTAGATCGTGCCGGCCGTGTTAGCCACCGTCACCGCGACCGGCGAGCCGGTGGTGACCTGGCCGGCGCTGTCGGTGACCTTCGCGGTCAGGGCGTGGCTGCCGTCGTAGGCGGGGGCGGCGCTGTCGAGGGTGTTCCAGGTGACCGTGTACGGGCTGGACGCGGCGGTGCCGATCAGCTGGTTGTCGGCGTAGAAGTCGACCTTGGACACCGTGTCCGGGGAGGTCGCGGCGGCGCTGGCGGTGACGCTGACCGAGGTGCCGCTGACGGTGGCGTTCCCGTTCGGGCTGGTGACCGAGACGGTGGGCGGCGGGACGTTGCTGACCGTCACGCTGGCCGGGCTGGACGTGGCGGACTGGCCGGCCGTGTCCACCGCCCGCGCGGTGATCGCGTGCGTGCCGTTGCTGACGGCCGTGGAGTTCCAGCTGAGGGTGTAGGGGGCGATGGCGTCCGTGCCCGCCACGGTGCCGTCGACCAGGAAGTCGACGTGATCTACCGCGCCGTCGTCGCTGGCGGCGGCGGTCAGGGTGACGGCGGTGCCGGATACCGTGGCGCCCGGCGCCGGCGCGGAGACCGACACGTCCGGCGGCGGGGCGTGGCTGCCGTCGGCGTAGGTGATGGTCAGGTACGGGCGCAGGCCGTCGTTGAGGGTGAAGTCGCCGCTGTAGTAGCTGACGAGGTTTCCGGCGGACAGCGGCTCGCTGGCCAGCTTCAGCAGCACCCCCAGGTTCGGGGCGCTGCCGTCGGCCCACTGCTGGGCCAGGCCGGTGATGTCCAGGCGGTCCCACGACGAGGTCTGGCTGGCGGGCTTGGCCAGGCCGGCCGCATTCGCGGGGTCGTAGTCGCCGCCCTGGCTGGACCACTGCACCCCGGTCGTCGCGTCATACCAGGTCGCCCCGTCCCCGGTGCACCCGCCGTTAGCCGTGCCCGACCCTTGCGTCCAGGCGCGGGTGACCCGGTGCGCCTCCAGCGTGACCGCGTTCGAGGCCCAGTACTCCTGCCAGAGGGACAGCGTCGCCCTGCTAATGGTCGCCGACGCCGGGATGTCGTTCAGGTTGAATCGCAGCAGCCCCCGGAAGACGCCCGAGGCGTTCGAGCCGACGTACATGTACTGGTCAGTGCCGTAGTTGCCGCAGTTGACAATGCCCGGCGAGTACAGGATGTAGGCGTCCTGGGCGGCCGACGGGTCCGGCTGGAGCATCTTGGTCGCCTGCCCGTCCGCCGGCAAGGTCACGGTGACCTCGTTCGACTTGGCGCTGTTGGCCACCACCGCGTAGCTGAACCCGGTGTCCGGCGCGGCGGTCGTGTCGGTGTAAGAAGTCACCGCCGGGTCGGTGATCGTGGTCAGCAGGGTGGACGGCGACGGGGTGAACCGCGGCGTCAGGGACCGGTAGACGGCGTACTGCTGGAACGGCGCGCCGGACGGGCCGGTGTAGGCCGTCCAGTTCAGCTCCGCCCCGTTCGAGCGCAGCGTGGCGGGCGGCAGCAGCGTGACCGCGTCGCTGGTGTAAGTGACCTGCAGCTCGGGCCGCACCGACGCGGTGGCAGCGTAGCTGGCCGACGGCAGCGCCACGCCGCCCGAGCCCAGCGGCTCGGCAGACTGCTTCACCAGCAGCCCGTCGTTCGGCTGCGCCCCCGACAGCCAGTTCTGCACCGTCGACGTGGCCGGCCAGTACAGCCAGCCCGCCACCTGCCCGTCGGTGACCGACACGGTCGACAACGTGGTGGAATCGAACTGGAGCTGCGAACTGGTGCTGGCCGCCGACCAGGCGGCCGTCATCCGGTGTGCCTCGAAGACATGGCTGAAGCCGCACCCGGTGCTCGAGGTGAAGCAGAACCCGTCGTCGTACA
>DASPZH010000514.1:0-3770 GCA_035636335.1 Streptosporangiaceae bacterium | reverse complement strand
CCGCGGCGGCGTAGTCGGCCGCGCTGCGGTAGCGGGCGAAGAGCACGGGCGTGACCTGGTTCACCCGCTTGTCGGTGGTCTGGGCGGACAGGATCGTCGCGACCAGCAGCTCAAGGGGGGAGCCGAAGTCCAGTTCGCAGTGCGCGCCGGGATACAGCTCGGCGAGCTCCCTGTTGATCCGCCGCGCCCGGCGGACAATCGCGGTCCTGGACGGTTCGGGCTTGGCGGCGGCGCGCCTCCTGGGCGCTGGCTTCACCGGCGCGGGAACGGCGGGCGGCACGGAACGGGCGGGCGGCACGGAGGCGGCGGATGGCACGGTCATCACTGGTCCAGCCTATGGTCGGCGGGCGGCAACGTCGTCATTGTGCACCGCGCAGCTACGCGGGCGGAACGGCATCGCGGCTGGCCCCAGACCCGCCGCGGCCGCATCGGCGCGGCCGACGTGCCGCCCGAGCACGACGGTCGCGACCGCGCTGGCTCCGGACCTGCGCAACGCCATCGCGGCCGACTGGGCGCTCGAGCCGGTGGTCCAGGTGTCGTCGATCACCAGCACCCTGGCCCCGGGCAGCCGGCCGGCCGAGAACCGGTCCGGGTCCAGGTCCCTGACCTGTTCCCCGCCCGGCCGCGCCGACAGCTCGGCCCAGGGGACAGCCAGGTACTCCTGCACCAGCTCGCGCAGGGGGTGCACGCCAGGCCTGCCGCGGGCGGTCGGGACCACCGCCAGGTGGGTGGGGCCGGCGATGCCCGCCGCGCGCCACACGCAAGTGCCGTGGTCGCGCAGGAAGACCAGCAGCAGGGCGCGCAACATAGCCGCCCGGGCGGCCCGAGTGCCGACGGGCAGCCTGGCCGACTTGTACTGCCACAGGTGCCGCGCGTGCGGGCCGCCCTTGACGGCGAACGCCACGGGGACGACGACGTCGGCGAGGCTCCCCTGAGCGCACTGCAGGTGCAGGTCGCACGGGAAGCAACGCGGGCTGCCGCTAGCCGCCGGCCCGCGGCAGACCGCGCACAGTCCGCGACCCTCGACTGGCGGGGCGCTCAGCAGCGGCGCCTGCGCTCGCACCAGGTCGCGCAGGTCCGGCCAGCCGACCAGCGGGAACGGCAGGGGCCGCAGCGGCTGCACTGCCGCCCGCACCGCGCCGGGCTCCTCGGCCGTGCCGGGCTCCTCGGCCGTGCCGGGCTCCTCGGCCGCGCTAGGGTCCCGCACATCGCCACCGTAGGTAAAGCCTCTGACATTTTGCCTGGGGTTCATCGGCACCGCGGCGTTGCCTGCGGCGAGCCGATAGGCTGCGACAGCACGGTGCCGGTGGTCCGGTAGTCTCTGCGGGAAGCACCTGAAGGTCCCGTGGCCACCGTTTGGGAGGCAGCCCCGGGGGCACTGCCGCTAACGGCAGTTCCCCGCTATGCGGGGTTCTGCCACCTGCCAGCACCACCTGACCTCAGGGCACAGCGGCCCGCAGAGCACAGCCAGCCACGATCGGGACGACCGTAAATGCGAACTCAGCCAGCAGCCGGACGGCCGTCCGGCTCATCGGCACCTGACTCCGCGGCGAGTACCGGCGTCGCCGCGGCGAACGGCACGTTCCCCGCCACCGCGGCCCCGCCGAACGGTGCGCCCGCGCCCGCCCCGCCCGCCAGTGGCAGCGGCAACGGCGCAGGCACCCCTGGCCGGCGGACCGGGCTCCGGCGCGGCGCGCTCGCGCTGGCCGCGCTGGCCGGCAAGATCCCCGGCATGCTGCGAACGCACTGGCTGGCGTCGATCCTGATCGCAGGCGGGGTGGTCCTGCGCGCGCTCGCCCAGATGGCCTATCACCCGGCCATCATCTACATCGACACGCTGAAGTACCTCTACGATGCCTGGCCGGGCTCTGACCCGGTGGGGTACAAGGTCCCGCTGAAGCTGATACTCGCCGTCGGCGATCTGGGCACCGTCGAGCTCGTCCAGCACCTGCTCGGCATCGCGATCGCCGTCACCCTGTACACGGTCATGATCCGCCGCGGCGTGCCGCGCTGGCTCGGTGCGATCGCCATCGCCCCGGTGCTGTTCGACGCATACCAGGTCCAGGTCGAGGCCATGATCATGCCCGACATCTGGTTCGAGGCGCTGGTCGTGGCCGGCCTGGCCGTGCTGCTCTGGCGGCCGATGCCCGGCATGCGGCTGGCCCTGATCGGCGGCGCCCTGCTCGGCGCGTCGACGGGCGTCAGGCAGGTCGGCGAGGTCCTGGTCATTCCCGCCCTGATCTTCGTGCTGGCCATGGGCGGCGGGTGGCGCAAGGTCGTGCAGAACGCGACCGCGGTGGTCTGCGGGTTCTCGCTGGCCCTGCTGTTCTACCTGAGCGCGGACTTCCAGCTCGCGGGGCACTTCTGGATCTCGCGGTCCTCGGTGAGCCTCACCTACGGGCGGATGTCGTCGGTCGCCGACTGCGCCACCCTCAAGCTCCCCAAGGTGGAGCAGCCGCTGTGCCCGACCAAGAAGCAGCAGGCCATGGGCCCTGACTGGCTCGACCACGGTTACTACTCGCCGCTGCGTACCTACGACGAGGCCATCCCGGTGGACCTGCTCGGCGAGAAGGGCCAGCTCGTCGCCAACTTCAACCAGTCGGTGGAGCGCCAGCAGCCGCTGCGGGTGATCTCGGGCATCCTGCATGACTCGGTGAAGCTGTTCGCGGTCTCCAGGCGGACCAGCCCCGGCGACACGCCGATCGTGCGGTGGCAGTTCCAGCGGCACTTCCCGACCGTGCAGTACGGTCCGTGGATTTCGGTACGCAACAACGCGATCTGGCTCGACCTCGGCTCGCTCGAGTCGTCGACGCTGCAGGAGCTGAACCCCGCCTACGGAGGAGCCCCCCAGGTCGACAGGCCGATCGCCGCGTTCCTGCGCTCGTACCAGGTTCGGGGCGGGTACACGCCGGGGCCGCTGTTCGCCCTGAGCCTGGTCGCGGGCCTGGCCGGCTCCGTGCTCGCGTTCGGCCGCAGGCGCCGCGGCGCGGCGGCGCGGCCCGGTGCGGCCCGCGTCGCGGCGGCCCGTCAGGCCGCGATCGCGTGCCTGTTCTTCTTCACCACCGGCGTGTTCGTGCTCGGAGTCTCCGACCTGTTCGAGTTCACGTGGCGGTATGAGATACCGGCGATCGTCACCCTCCCGCCCGCCGGGGCACTCGGCATCGGCGCGCTGATCATCGCGGCTCGCAAGCCCCGCGACCCGGTCGCCGCCGACGCCGTGTCCGGACGAGCACCGGAGATGGCCGCCCCGGCGCCGTGACCGGCCCGCCGAGCCGCCCCGACAGCCCGCGTGCCGCGGCGGCCGGTCTTCTCGGCAGGTCGCTGGCGGCGGCGCGCCGGCACTGGGTGTTCGCCGCCGTGCTGGCCGCTGGCCTGGTGCTCCGGGTACTCGCGCAGCTCGCCTACCGGCCCGCGCTGCTCTACATCGACACCATGAAGTACCTGTACAACGCCTATCCGGGAGCCGACCCGGTTGGCTACAAGGCGCCGCTGCGGGCGATACTCGCGGTCGGCGGCCTGAGCACGGTCACCGCGGTCCAGCACCTGCTCGGCCTGGCGATCGCCGCGACGATCTACGTCGTCTTGCTGCGCCGCGGCACCCCGCGCTGGCTCGCGGCGCTGGCCGCCGCTCCCGTGTTGCTCGACGCCTACCAGGTCCAGATCGAGCAGACGATCATGCCCGACGTCTGGTTCGAGGCACTGCTCGTCGCCGGGATCGCCGTGCTGCTCGTTCCGGCCGTCGCCCCGGCCCGGGCCAGCCAGCCCGCCGG
>DASPZH010000513.1:0-3793 GCA_035636335.1 Streptosporangiaceae bacterium | reverse complement strand
TCCTGTTCGGCTGGTGGCTGGCGGTCGGTCACCTGGTGACCGGCGTGATCTTGTGCCTGACGATCATCGGGATCCCGCTCGGCCTGGCGAACTTCAAGCTGATCCCGATCTCGCTCCTACCGCTCGGCGTGCAGATCGTCGACTCCGACGAGGTCGGCGCCCGCTTCGCGTGAGCGCGGCGCCCAGGTGAACAACGTTGCCACATCGATGTTCGCCGGCGACCGCTGCTCAGAACAGCGTTGCCACATCGATGTTCGCCGGCGAACAGCGTTGCCACATCGATGTTCGCCGGACTGCGCCGTGCAGGACAGCGTTGCCACATCGATGTTCGCCCGCGGCCGGGCGGCCTGACAGGGTCGCCCGCTTGCCGGGCGGCTGGGCGACGCCGGGGCCGCGGCGAGGCGTGCCCGCCGCCGCGTCCTGGGCGGGGGTTAGAGCTGGCCGGCGGCGGTGAGCCAGATGACCGCTTCGCCGGCCTCGTCGGAGCCGGCCAGGTCGACCTCGGCGGTGAAGCCCCAGTCGTGGTCGCCGGCCGGGTCGTCGAAGATCTGGCGTACCCGCCAGAGGCCCTGGTCCGAGTCGTCGATGATCAGCATCGCGGGGCCGCGGGCGTCGGCGGCCGTGGAGATCTCGCCGTGCTCGGCGAAGTACGGCTCCAGCGCGTCCGCCCAGGCGTCGGCGTTCCAGCCCGCCTCGGCGTCCAGCTCGCCGAGCTCGTCCCAGCGGCGCAGCGCGGCGAGCTCGACCCGGCGGAAGAGCGCGTTCCGCACCAGGACCCGGAACGCCCGCACGTTGCCGGTCACGGCCGGCGGCCGCTCGTCCAGCATGCCGGCGGCCTCGGCTCCGGCCGCGTCCGGGTGGGCGAGCCGCTCCCACTCGTCGAGCAGGCTCGAGTCGACCTGCCTGACCATCTCGCCGAGCCACTCGATCAGGTCGGTGAGTTCCTCGGTCTTGGCCTCGTCCGGCACGGTCTGGCGCAGCGCCTTGTAGCAGTCGGCGAGGTAGCGCAGCAACAGCCCTTCCGACCTGGCCAGGCCGCACCAGGCGATGTACTCGCTGAACGTCATCGCCCGCTCGTACATGTCCCTGGCCACCGACTTGGGACTCAGCTCGTAGTCGGCGACCCACGGGTGTCCCTGCCTGTAGATCTGGTAGGCGGACTCGAGCAGGTCGGCGAGCGGCTGCGGGTAGCTGACCGACTCGAGCTGCTGCATCCTGGTCTCGTAGTCCACGCCCTCGGCCTTCATCTCGGCGACCCTCTCGCCGCGCGCCCTGAAGAGCTGCGCGGACAGCACGGGCCTGGGGTTGTCGAGAGTCGACTCGATCACCGAGAGCACGTCGAGCGGGTAGTCCGGCGATGTCACGTCGAGCAACTCGACGGCGGCCAGGGCGAGTGGCGAGAGAGGTTGGTTAAGGGCAAAGTCTTCTTGCAGGTCGACGGTGAGCCTGACCATCCTGCCCGCCTCGTCCGGCTGGTCCAGTCGCTCGACCACGCCGCCGGCCAGCAGCGCCCGGTAGACCTGGATCGCCCGGTGGATGTGGCGGCGCCGGGCCGGCCGGTCCTCGTGGTTGTCGGTCAGCAGGTGCCGCATCGAGGCGAACGCGTCGCCGGGGCGGGCGATCACGTTGAGCAGCATCGCGTGGCTGACCGCGAAGCTCGACCTGAGCGGCTCGGGCTCGGCCGCGACCAGCCGGTCGAACGTCGGCTGGCCCCAGGAGACCATCCCCGGCGGCGGCTTCTTGCGCACCACCTTGCGCCGTTTCCTCGGGTCGTCGCCGACCTTGGCCAGCGCCCTGTGGTTGGCGATGACATGCTCGGGGGCCTGGACCACGACCATGCCCGCGTCGTCGAACCCGGCCCGCCCGGCGCGGCCCGCGATCTGGTGGAACTCCCGCGCCTGGAGCAGGCGCGTGACGCTCCCGTCGTACTTGCTCAGCGAGGTGAACAGGACGGTCCTGATCGGCACGTTGATGCCGACGCCGAGGGTGTCCGTGCCGCAGATCACCTTGAGCAGGCCGGCCTGGGCCAGCGTCTCGACCAGGCGCCGGTAGCGGGGGAGCATCCCGGCGTGGTGCACCCCGATGCCGTGCCTGACCAGGCGGGACAGCGTCTTGCCGAAGCCCGCGGAGAACCGGAACTTGCCGATCAGCTCGGCGATCGCGTCCTTCTCGGCGCGGCTGCACACGTTGACGCTCATCAGCGCCTGCGCCTGCTCGATCGCGGCCGCCTGGGTGAAGTGGACGACGTAGATCGGCGCCTGCTTGGCGGCGAGCAGTTCGGTGATCGTCTCGTGCAGCGGGTCCGCCGCGAACCGGAACGTCAGCGGGACCGGGCGCTCGGCGGACTTGATCACCGCGGTGGGACGGCCGGTACGGCGGGCCAGGTCATCCTCGAACCTGCTGACGTCGCCGAGGGTGGCCGACATCAGCAGGAACTGCGCTCGCGGCAGCTCGATCAGCGGCACCTGCCAGGCCCAGCCGCGGTCGGGGTCGGCGTAGTAGTGGAACTCGTCCATGACCACCAGGTCGGCATCGGCCTCGGCGCCGCAGCGCAGCGCGATGTTGGCGAGCACCTCGGCGGTGCAGCAGATGATCGGCGCCTCCGCGTTGACGCTGCCGTCGCCGGTCATCATCCCGACGTTGACCGGGCCGAAGATGTCGCAGAGCGCGAAGAACTTCTCCGAGACCAGCGCCTTGATCGGCGCGGTGTAGAAGCTGCGGTCTCCGGCCGCCAGCGCGACGAAGTGGGCGGCGGTGGCGACCAGGCTCTTGCCTGACCCGGTCGGGGTGGACAGGATCACGTTCGCGCCGGACACGATCTCGATCAGGGCCTCGTCCTGGTGCGGGTACAGCGCGAACCCCTGCGTGGCGGCCCACTGGGTGAAGGCGGTGTACAGCGCGTCGGGGCCGGTGGACTCGGGCACCAGTTCGGTGAGGGTCATGACCTCTCCATGGTGCCAGTTCCCCCGGGTGCTCGGGCCGCGCCGGGTGTGCGTGGGGCCGCTGCGGGTGTGCGTGGGCACTGCAGGGCGCGTGCGCAAGCTGGCGTGGTGACCGGGCGGTGGCCCGGCCCGGCTAGGTTGGGGTCTATGTGCCGAAGCATCAAGACCTTGCGAGAGCCCTACACCGAGCAGGTAACCGAGCAGGACGTGCGGGCGGCCGCCCTGCAGTACGTGCGCAAGATCAGCGGATTCCGGGCGCCGGCGGCGCACAACGCCGAGGCGTTCAACGCGGCCGTCGACGCGGTCTCGCGGGCCACCGCGGAACTGCTCGACCGGCTCGAGGTCCGGCAGTCCGCGGCGGCCGTCAGATCCCGTTGATGATCTGTTGCCGCTGCGCCTGGAACTCCGACTCGGTGACGATGCCCTTGTCGAGCAGCTGCTTGAGCCGGGCAAGCCGCTCCTCGACGCTGCCCTGGCCCCCGCTAGTGTCGAACGCGCTGAACGTGGACGGGGTCGGCGCGCGCGGGCCAGGGGCTGCTGGCTGACCGACCGGGGAGAAGCCGGCGGGCTCGTGGAACGACGAGAATCCGGCGGGCTCGCCGAAGGCGTCTCCCGGCGTGGCCTGAGGGCCCGGACCACCTATGTCGTCAAAGGAACCCGGCCCTGAGGAGCCTGAGAAGCCTTCCGCGGCCGGCTTCGGCCCGGCGACCTCGTGCGCGGTTCGGTTGCGGGCTCGGTCCCTGAGTTCGCGCAGCCGCTCCATGGCCGCCTGCCTGGCGGCGGGGTCGCCAGACCGCAGCGCCTCGGCCAGTTTGCCTATTTCCCCGGATTCCATATGTATCGGCAGTTCC
>DASPZH010000512.1:0-6821 GCA_035636335.1 Streptosporangiaceae bacterium | reverse complement strand
GACCCGAACTCACCGCAGCCGCCGGCCTTGTCCGCCGGTCACCGGTCCCCCGGCCACCGGTCCCCCGGCCACCGGTCCCCCGGCCACCGGTCCCCCGGCCACCGGTCCGCCGACCACCGGTCCGCCGAGCGCCTGTCCGCCGACCAGCAGCGCAGCCTGCTCCACAACCTGCTCGACGACGCCTCGCTGTTCCCGCCGGGCAGCCTGCCGATGCCCGTCGCCGTGGCCGCGCACGTCCGGCACGAGCGTGCCTGGTTCAGCGAGCTGACCGGCCCGTTCGTGTGCCCGGAGTCCAAGCTCACCGAGCTTGGCCGGGCGCTCACCACCGCCAGCGTGCCCTGGATCGACCTGTCGCTGGTCGTGACCGGCGGCGCGGCCGCCGTGGCGGCGGCAACCGATGCCGTGGCAGCCGACGCTCGGCTGCGGTTGCGCGCCGTCGAGGTGCCCGCCGCCAGGGACGAACAACCCGCGCAGGCGATCACGGACGTGGCCGCCGCGCTGGACAGCGTGCCGCTGGCGAGCGCGACGGGCTACATCGAGTTTCCGCTCGCGGCCATCGCCGACCCGGCCGCCGCCGGCCCGCTGCTCGACCTGGCCGACCGGCGCGGCTACCGGCCCAAGCTGCGCACCGGGGGCGTGACGCCCGAGGCGTTCCCCGACGAGGCGACGCTGGCCGGCTGCCTGGCGGCGGTGGCAGGCCGCCAGATCCCGTTCAAGTGCACGGCCGGGCTGCACCACGCGGTTCGCGGCACCGACCAGGCCGCGGGCCTCGAACGGCACGGGTTCCTCAACGTGCTGCTCGCGGTCGGCGCCGCTGCGGCCGACGCCAGCGTCGCCGAGATCACGGCGATCCTGGCCGAGCGCGACCCGGCCAAGGTCACCGGGGCCGTCCGGGCGCTCGATCCCGACGCCGCCGCCGAGATCCGCTGGCTATTCACCTCGTTCGGCACGTGCAGCACCGAACAGCCCGTCGCGGACCTGGTCGGCCTCGGACTGCTGAGTCAGCACTGAGAACTGTTGAGCTTAGGAGGCTTTGTTCATGGCGCTGGCGCGCACTTGCGACTGGCTCGCTGTCCCGGCCGGCCACCCGTTCGGCTTGCAGACGCTGCCGTACGGCTCGTTCAGCGATGGGCGCCAGCCCGCGCGCCGGCGGGTCGGGGTCGCGGTCGGGGACAGCGTGCTCGACCTGACCGCGGCGGCGCAGCGGCTGCTGCCCGGCCGCGCCGCGGACTTCGCGGCCGGCAACCTCGACCAGTTCCTGGCCGCCGGCGACGGGGCGTGGGCGCAGGTCAGGGCCGCCCTCACCGAGTGGCTGTCGCACGACCACTACCGCAGCGCGATCGAGGACCTGCTTGTCGCCGCGGACAGGGTCAGCCTGCACCTGCCGTTCACGGTCGCCGACTACGTCGACTTCTACGCCTCCGAGCAGCACGCGACCAACGTCGGGCGGCTGTTCCGGCCGGACGGCGAGCCCCTCACCCCCAACTGGCGGCACCTGCCGATCGGCTACCACGGCCGCTCGGGCACCGTGGTGGTGTCCGGCACGCCGATCAGGCGCCCGTCCGGCCAAACCAGGCCGGCCTCCGCGCCTGGCCCGGTCTACGGCGCGTGCCGGCGGCTGGACTTCGAGGCCGAGCTCGGCTTCGTGGTGGGCGCCGAGAGCGCGCTCGGCGAGCCGGTGCCCGCCGGGCGCTTCGCCGAGCACGTGTTCGGCGCGTGCCTGGTCAACGACTGGTCGGCGCGGGATATCCAGGGCTGGGAATCTCAGCCACTCGGGCCGTTCCTCGGAAAGTCCTTTGGCACAACGATCTCCCCGTGGCTGGTCCCGCTCGCCGCGCTTGAGCACGCACGGGTCAGGCCGCCGTCCCTCGGCACCGCCCTGGCCAGCTACCTGG
Organism: Streptosporangiaceae bacterium; assembly: GCA_035636335.1. Taxonomy (GTDB): domain Bacteria; phylum Actinomycetota; class Actinomycetes; order Streptosporangiales; family Streptosporangiaceae; genus Chersky-822. The sequence goes on along the minus strand of DASPZH010000512.1, from coordinate 4,926 downwards.
CGGACTCCGGCGACTGGGGACTGGACATCGACTTCGAGGTGCGGATCAACGGGCATGTGGTGTCGCGTCCCCCGTACTCGACCATGCACTGGAGCCCGGCCCAGATGCTCGCGCACATGACGGTCAACGGCGCCTCGCTGCGGACCGGCGACCTGTTCGCCTCGGGCACGGTCAGCGGGCCGCGGCCCGACCAGTACGGGTCATTGATCGAACTCGCCTGGGCGGGCAGGAACCCGCTTGCCCTTCCCGACGGCAGCAGCCGCGGCTGGCTCGAAGACGGGGACGTGGTCGTGATTACCGCCTCGGCCGCCGGTCCCGACGGCAGCCGAGTCGGCTTCGGCGACGCGCACGGCCAGATCATCCCAGCATGGCCGCCGGGGGGATGAATCCGGACCATCCTGCTAGCGGCCACGTCATCGCCAGATCCGCGACTACGATGACGACATAGCCGATACGCGGGAGAAGTGCCATGTCAGGGCAGCAGGAGCGGTGGAACAGGCTGGATCTGCCTGACCAGCCCGACCTGCCTGACCTGCCCGACTCCACCCTGATCATGACGCAGTTGCTCGGCCGCGACCGGGAGCGACCCGACGATCACCACGGCAACGGGCCCGGCCAGCACAGCGGGCCCGGCCAGCACAGCGGGCCCGGCCAGGACAGCGGGCCCGGCCAGGACAGCGGGCCAGGCCAGGACAGCGGGCCCGGCCAGCACAGCGGGCCCGGCCAGGACAGCGGGCCAGGCCAGGACAGCGGGCCCGGCCAGGACAGCGGGCCCGGCCAGGACAGCGGGCGGGAACCCGTAAGCCGGCCGGACGGCTACCTGGCCGCCGACCCCGGCGCGGGACGGCACCGCAGCACGCGGAGCGTTCCCGCGGCGGCGGAGTCCGGTCGGCCGCGTCCGGTGACCCCGCAGCCGGGAGCCGACGAGGCAGAACCCGATCGGGCACCCGGATCCGATCTCCCGGAGCCCGCTCGACGCGCCGCACCGCAGACGGGCACCGAACTCCGGCACCGGGCCGAACCCGAGCCGACCATCAAACCAGAGCCGACCGCCGAACAGGGACCGACCGCCGAACGGGGACCGACCGCCGAACGGGGACGGACCGCCGACCTTTCACCCACGACCGAGCCGCCCCGGTCAACCGGACCGCCCCGGTCAACCGAACTCCCGGGCGCCGCCGAGTGGCCGAGTGCGACCGAGTCCCCAACTGCGGCGGAGCCCCCGCGTGCGGCCGAGCCCCCGCGTGCGGCCGAGTCCCCGCGCGCGGCCGAGCCCCCGCGCGCCGCCGAAACTCAGCCGGCCAGCCAAAACCGCCTGCCCGACTCGCCCGCGCCCGGCGCGCCCGATCCCGCGCCACCGGAGCCGGCCCGGCTTCGGGCCGACCCGATCGCGGTCCGGCCGGAGCCCGGATCATGGGCCGAGCTCAGGCAGCGCCTGGAACGCCTGCCCTACGGCCATCCGTCGTCGCCCTACCACGTCGACGGCGAGCGGAAACCGCCACCGCCACGGCTCAAGCATCTCGAGCTCCCGCCGCCGGCCCCCGCGGTGTCCGCCAGAGCGGTTCCTCCCGTCCTGCATGACCCGGACACGGACGCCGGCGCGGCCGGGCCGGTCCGCCGCCAGGACGCCGACTCGGCCGACGAGCCGCCCGTGAGCGCGTTCACGCCCGTCGCGGACGACGCCGCGCAGCGGCCGCGAGGCGAGCATCCCGACCGGTCAGCCCCCGGCTACTCGGCCCGCGGGGACGAGCTACCTGAGCTGCCCGACGCCAGCCCGCGGGCCGTCCAAGGCCAAGACGAGCGCCAGTCCGAGCGCGATCCGTACCGGCGCCATGAGCGGACGCCGAGCCCGGTGCCGCCGCGCGGCGCGTACGACCAGGCGGCCCCGCCGCGCGCCGACCACGGGCCTGGGTTCGGCGCCGGTCCGGCCGGTCCGCGGCTGGCGGCCGACGGGTCCTGGACCTGGGGTCCGGCGAGCCTGACCCGGGACCAGGTACGGGTCGCCGAGGACGCGTACGACAGGTTCCGCGCCGCCGAGGGCCGCAACCTCTTCGGCGGATACGACGGCGGCAACGGGCTGACCACGACGATGCGCCGGGTCGAGGAGCAACTCGCCCGCGGCCGGCTCGCGCCAGACACCGAGGAACGCGCGCTGCTCGAGCCCGATGTGTTCCGGGCCAGGCTGGCCGACATGCTGCGACGGCATCCGGACCGGACCCCCGAGCAGCTAGGCCGCCGGGTGCCCGGCGCGCTCTCCTACGTTTTCATACTCGAGCCCGAGCATTATGCCGACGGGATCAGGGTCATTCAGGAGGCGCTCGAGACCCAGGGACTCCAGTTGCAGGCTCGCAAGAACAGCTGGAGCAGCGCGGTGAACCGGTGCGTGTTCACCATCTGGCATGACCCGCTCAACGACCTCCCGTTCCAGGTGCAGTTCCACACCGAGGCCAGCCTGGAAGCCCAGCATCTCGCCCGGTCGTCGGCCACGCTGATCAATGACCCGCGAATCGCGCCGGCCGAGGCGGCGAGACTGCACTCCGAACTCACCTCAGCCTGGGCGGCGCTGCCGGTCCCGCCAGGAAATACCGAGATCGCCGACTACCGGCGGGCAGGCGACGCCGCGCGCCGCTGAGTCAGCCAGGGCGTGAGGGCCTGCGGCACCGCGCTAGCGGCGGTCCTGGCTGTCGGCTTGGCTGGCGACTGCCCCACTGAAGTACTCCCTGATGAGCTGCCGCTGCCGATCACTCACGAGCTCGAAGTGCTCGTCCAGGGCGTCCTCGCCGATGGCCTCGGCCGTGAGGTACAGATCCTTGATCTGGTCCATCTTGGCCGCCCCGGGCGACCACACGCTCGCCCGGGCGTCCTGCGACATCGACGTTCCGGCCGCCGCGCTGCCCGCGCCGGCGCCGCCGGGCGATGCGTCGGCCGCTGGCGGGGAGGCCGCAAGTGAGGTGGCCGCGACGGCAGAGCCCTGGGTCACGGCCGGCTCGGCCCGGACGGCCGGCTCGAACGGACCGCGCATCCGCGTGGCGGTGGTCCCGGCCGGCGGGCTCTGCGGCGATGCGTCCGAGCCCACCGGTGCCGGCGGGAGCGCCACTCCCGGCGGCTGCGCAAGTCCTGACGGCTGGGCTTGCCCGGGCGGCTGCTCCGGTGCCGCCGGAGCCTCCCGGCCCGCCGGTGCCCGGTCGCGCAAGATGACCGGCATCGGAGCTGTGTCGTCGTCTGGCCCGGCTTCGGCGTACCCCTCGGCTTCGCTGTGTCCCGTGGCCTCGTCGTACCTCGGCGTCTCGTCGTACCTGCCGACATCGCCCGCGAATGGGGCCGGCGGGGGCCCGTCCGACCGTGCCGGCAGGGTAATGGCGGGCGGGACCGTGCCGGTCGGGCTGGGCGGCGCCGCCGGGCCGGCCGCACGGGCTGACCCCGCCGCACGGACGGGCTCGGCCGCACGGACAGGCTCGGCCGCACGGGCTGGCCCGGGGGCACGGGCGGGCTCGGCCGCACGGACAGGCTGGGCCGCACGGGCTGACCCCGCCGCACGGACAGGCTCGGCGGCACGGACGGCCTCGGCCGCATCGGCTGATGGGGCCACACGGGCTGACCCGGCCGCACCGGCTGAGCCACCCGTCGCGGCAGTCCCACCGGTCGCGGGGGACCCAGCCGTTGCCCGCGGAGTGGACGGCCGAGTCGGCTGCGCTGAACCAGACGACGCCGCATGAGTCAATCCTGCGGGCGACTCCCCCGCTTGCGCTGGCTCGGCTCGCCCGGGCTCGGCTCGCCCCGGCTCGGCTCGGCCCGGATCAGCTCGCCTCGGCTCAGCTCGCCTCGGCTCGGCCGATCCGGACGGACCGGCCGCAGACGGACCAGGCGGCAAGGCCGCAGGCCGGGCGAACCGCCCGGAACCCGGCTTCCTCTGTGCACCGGCCGAACGACCTGCATCACCGGACTGGCCGTCGTTTCCACTGCGCTGACCGGCGGCTCCGGCACCCGGTTCCGGCCGGCCCCGCCCAGGACCTTGCTGGCCCTGCCCCTGCCAGCCAGGGCCGCGGGCACCGTAGCCAGATGGCTGACCGGGATACTGCCGGTCGTCGGCATGGTAACCGCCGACCCCGCTGCCGAACCGGTCTCTCGGCAGTCCGTCCGGCCGATGCTCGGGCAGCTCCTCGGCCTGCCAGGATGAGCCGTCATGGTCATGGGGCCGACTGGGTCGCTGCCGGTAGCCGTCGAACCCCGCAGCGCCGGGCTCCCGCCGCGCACCGGCCGCCGGACTCCGCGGATCGGGCCGACCGCGCTCGCGCGGAGGTCCCGGCGTCATGGCCGGCCCGGACTCCGTTCCCTGGCCGAACTGGCCACCGGCCTTCGGGCCGTCGCGCACTACTCGCCCGTCCAGCGGCCGGTCCGCACCGTCCCGGCGATAGCCGCCGCGCTGCCAGCCACGCTGCCGAGGCTGGTTCGGACCGTTCGGATCGGGTGGCAGTTGCCCGCCCCGCGCCTGAGCGCCCTGTGCCCCGTCGAACTGTGGCGGTGGCCAGTTGCCCGGTCCGACGCGGTAACCCTCCGCCGTCCCGTAGCCACGTCCCGGATGGGGCGAATCCGGCGGCGGGCCGTAACCACCGCGCGGATCGGGGCCGTTCCTATCCTGGTAGCGGTCCGGCCGGCCACGCCCGTTCACGGGGCCGTCCCGCCCGGGCGCGCCGACGCCATCCGGCGCCCAGACGCCGGGCTCGGAGTCATAGCCGCCGGGCGGCCCGAACCCGGAACCGGGCGCGTGGCCGTTACGCTGCCCGTTTCCGGCCGGTGGCGGGTAGCCGACGCCGTAGCCCTGACCCCCTGGCTGCCTGGTGCCGTCGGGCTGGGAGCGGCCACCGGGATGAGTTGGTGCCTGATGGGCAGGAGGCCCGAGATCGCCTCGCCCGCCGTAGCCTTGCG
>DASPZH010000511.1:0-3575 GCA_035636335.1 Streptosporangiaceae bacterium | reverse complement strand
GGCCAGTTCAGCAACATCGTTGTGGCACCGTGGTTCGCCGGCGAACATCGCTGCCACAACGATGTCGGCGGAGGCGGGCTAGGGCGAACATCGCTGCCACAACGATGTTGGCGGAGGCGGGCGAGGCGGGCGAGGCGCTCGTGCGGGCGCCGCCCCCCGGCGCCTAGCCGGGCCGCCGGACCCCCGCACAGTGGCCGTACGCTGCCCGCACTTCAGCGTCAGCGAGAAGTCGACGGCACCGCCACCCCCGCCCCCGCGACCAGGCACTATTTTCGGATTTGACGCAACGCCCTATACGTCGACAAACATCCACGATCATGAAAGCGCGACCGGCGTTCCTCAGCCGTCACTTGGGAGGATGATGAACACCCCTCAGCGACCCGATCACGAACAGTGGCTGCGGCGTGCTCGCGGCCACCTGAGCGCCGCCGATCCCGTGCTGGCCCGGCTGATCGGCGAGCAGCCCGGCTTCGACCCGCGCGCCTGGCTGGCCGAGCTCCCGGCGATGGACTTCTTCGGCGCGGTGCTGTTCCAGGTGGCCGGCCAGCAGCTTTCCGTGCGGGCGACAAGGCGGACGCTCGACCGCGTCCAGGACCTGTTCGGCGGCTCGCTGCCGGCGGCGGACCGGCTGCTCGCCGCCGACCCGGCCGGCCTCCGCCGGGCCGGCCTGTCCTGGCGCAAGATCGCCACGCTGCGGGACGTGGCCGAGCGCCTGACCGACGGCCGCCTGGACGCCGAGGCGATCGGCCGGCTCGACGACGAGGAGATCATCGCCCTGCTCACCGAGATCCCCGGGATCGGCCCCTGGACCGCGCAGGGCGTGCTGATCATCGCGCTTGACCGCGAGGACGTCGTCCTGCCTGGCGACCTGGCACTACGCAAGGCGGTGCGCGCCGCCTACGGGCTCGACCACCTGCCCGCGCCCGACGAGGTACTGGCGATCGCCGAACGCTGGCGGCCCTACCGCAGCCTGGCCACCACGTACCTGTTCGCCGCCGGCGTCGACGGGGCGGGCGGGGACCGGCCGGGCGCCCTCCCGCCCGCGCGTCCCGCCGGTCAGGCGGGCGGGAACTAGGCAGCGTCGGCGCGCCCGGTCGTCCCGCCGGTCAGGCGGCCGGCGGAATGTTCTGGTTCAGGCGGAACAGGTTGCCCGGATCGTAGCTGCGCTTGATCTCGGCGAGCGTGTCGTAGTGACCGCGGTAGTTGTCCCTGACCCGCGCGCCGTCGTCGGCGGCCATGAAGTTGACGTAGCCGCCAGGCTCGGAGTACGGCTCGATCGCCTCGTGGTAGTCGCGCACCCAGGCGATCCGCTCCTCGTCCAGCGTCTCGTCCTGCCAGGCCGCGACGATGACCGGAGCGAACGTGGCGTTCCGGTACGCGAAGGCCGTCTCGTCGGCGCCGACGTCGTGGCACGCGCCGTCGATCGGGTACAGGTGCATGGTGGCGCTCACCTCGGGCACCCGGGCGCCGTGCGTGACGTGCTGCTCGATCGCCTCGTCGGCCAGCTCGCTGACGAAGCTGCCCTTCCAGTAGCTGCGGATGCCCTTGGGGAACAGCGCGTCGAACGCGGAGTTCAGCGCCGGGTACGGCATCGGCCCGGCCATCTCGGCGACGCGCGGCGCAACCGCGCGGAACGGCTCCATCGCCCGCTCGCCCTCGGCGATCGGCCCCGACCAGTGCACCACGGCCGCGCAGAACGTGTCGCCCACCCGCTCCGGCGGGACGAACGGCAGCGGCGGCGCGATCTGGAATGCCGGGAATGCGCCATAGGCCCTGGGCGCGTCCGGGATGAACTCGCGGAAGAACCGCAGCAGGTCGGCCGCGTGCTCGAGCTCGTAGAAGAAGATCCCGGCGTAGATGTCGGTTACCGGGTGCAGGTCAAACTCGAACGTGGTGACCACGCCGAAGTTGCCGCCGCCGCCGCGGAGGGCCCAGAACAGCGCCGGGTTGTCGTCCTCGGTCGCGGTCAGCACTTTGCCGTCCGCGGTGACGACCTCCGCCGAGCGCAGGCTGTCCACCGTCAGGCCGTACGACCTGGCCAGGTAGCCGATGCCGCCACCAAGGGTCAGGCCGCCGACCCCGGTGGTTGACACGATGCCGCCGGTGGTCGCCAGGCCGTACGCGTGGGTCGCGTAGTTGAAGTCTCCCCAGGTCGCGCCGCCTCCGACTCGGGCCGTGCGGGCGGCGGGGTCGACGTGCACGTCGCGCATCTGGGTGAGATCGACCAGCACGCCCCCCTCTGTGGTGCCGAAGCCGGGCGCGCTGTGCCCGCCGCCCTTGACCGCGAGCTCCAGGTCCGCATCGCGGGCGAAGTTCACCCCGCCGATGACGTCGGCGACCTGCTGGGCGAGGATCACCGCCTTCGGATGCTTGTCGAACATGCCGTTGTGAACGGCGCGGGCCTCGTCGTACCCAGCGTCGCCTGCGCCCAGCACAGGCGCCCTGACCTGCTCCCGCAGGTCGTCGATCGATGGCTTGCTCATGACCGCGCTCCCCCGATATCGACTGGTCAGGCAAACAGCACATGCGAGCGGCACGCGTCGGTGCCAAGGGCCCAGCTAGGCCAGAGCGATGTGAAGGTTCCGTGGAGAAGCGGTGTGTGCCCTGTGTCAAGTTGCCCGGCCGCGGTGTCGTGGTGTCGTGATGGGAGACTGGGCCGGTGACGGTGACCGCTCGCGTGGAACACGTCGGCAGCCTGCTGCGCCCGCCGTACCTGCTCGACGCCCGGGCCGCCTACGCGGCCGGGGCTCTGCCGCCCGGCGAGCTGAAGGCGGCCGAAGACCGGGCGGTGCGCGAGGCCGTGGCCCTGCAAGACGAGCTTGACCTGCCGGTCGTTGGCGACGGGGAGATGCGCCGCGACTCGTTCCAAGCCGAGCTCGCCGCGGCGTGCGACGGGTTCAGCGGGGTCAGTCTCGATGCCTGGCTCTGGGGGAGCTGGCATTCTGACGACGTGGGCGACGCGACCGTCGCCCGGCCGCCGGACCTGGCCGTGACCGAGCGGCTGCACAAGCGGCGCAACCTGGCCGCCGAGGAGTTCACGTTCCTGCGCGCGTGCACGGACCGCCAGGTCAAGGTCACGCTGCCCAGCCCGACGCTGTTCGCGAACCTCTGGTCGCCGGACCGGTCGACGGCCGCGTACCCGGACCTGGACGCCTTCATGGCCGACGTCGTCGAGATCATGCGCGACGAGGTCGCCGAGCTGGTCCGGCTGGGCTGCGGCTACATCCAGCTTGACGCCCCGCACTACCCGCTGCTCGTCGACCCGGCCTGGCGGGAGTTCTACGAAGCGCGCGGCTGGCCGCTGCGGCGCTGGCTGTCGTACGGGATCGAGCTGGACAACGCGGTGATCGACGCCGGGCGTCCCGCGACCTTCGGCTTCCACCTGTGCCGCGGCAACCAGCTCAGCCGCTGGCTGGTGGCCGGCGGGTACGAGCCGATCGCGGCGCCCGTCTTCGGCGGCGTGCACGCGGACCGGCTCCTGCTCGAGTATGACGACCAGCGGTCCGGCACCTTCGACCCGCTGCTCCTGGTTCCCGACGACAAGGTCATCGTGCTCGGCCTGGTCACGACGAAGA
>DASPZH010000510.1:0-2142 GCA_035636335.1 Streptosporangiaceae bacterium | reverse complement strand
GACCAGGGTGACCCAGGCGGCAGCAGGCATGACTCGTGTTTCCTTTCCGGTTTGTCCGTCGGGTTGATTAGCCCGGTGGTTGGTTAGCCCGGTGATTGGGTTAGCCCGGTTGTTGGTTAGCCCAGGAGCTTGGCGACGGAGCCCGCGTACCTGACCGCGCCGACCGAGATGGCTCCGACCGTGGCGTCGGTCGCCGCCAGCCCGTCGGGGACGCACTCGAGCTCGCCGACGAGCGCGCCGCCACCGGCCAGGATGTTGTCGCAGGCCGCCCTGATCCGCTCGAGCGCCGCGAGCACCCGGTTGAGCAGCGCGATCACGACCGGCAGGATCACCAGCAGCAGGACCGCGTTGCCGATCCACCACAAGACCATGGTCGGGCCTCCTTAGCTCGTGGCCTGATAGGGGACGAAGAACCGGCGGAATACCCGCCGCAGCGCCATCAGCGCGGCGCGCAGCCCGATCGCGAAGCCGCCGGCCGGCGCGGCCGCGGCCCGCACGGCCTCGCCGCGTTCCATCCCGGCGATCTGGCTGGCCATGTTGGCGGCGAAGTCGCGCATCAGCACGGCGGTGACGTCGGAGATCAGGCCGCGCCCGTACTGCGCCGCCGCGCCGGAGAGCTGGAGGTCCTGGGTGACCGCGACCTTGGTGCCGGGCCCGGCGGCGGTCAGGGTGGCCGACACGACCATGCTGGCCTGGCCACGGCCGCGCTCCTCGGCGCCGGCCGCGTGCACGACCACGCGCCTGGCCGCCTCGTCGCGCTCGGCGATCTCGGCGGTGCCGCCGAACCGGAGCCTGACCGGGCCCATCCGGACCGCGACCCGGCCGACGTACTTGTCGTCGCCCAGGTTCTCGGTCAGCTCCGCGCCCGGCAGGCAGGCCGCGACCCGCGGTATGTCGCCGAAGAACCGCCAGACCACCTCGACCGGCTCCGCGACCTCGAAGTCGTTGTTGATCAGCATCGCGTCTCTTTCCTGGCGTAGGAGGCGGGATCGGACTCGAACTCATGCCGGCAGCCCGCGCAGCAGAAGTAGTAGGTGACGCCGCCGAGGGTCAGCGGCCGGCCCGCGGGGCCGGTCTCGACGGCCATGCCGCAGACCGGGTCGACGGTGGCGGCCGGGCGGGCGGGCCCTTCGCCGGCGGGCTCGGCGGAAGCGGGTCCCGGCCCGGCGGGCTCGGCTGGCCCGGCGTGCTCGGCTGGCGGGCCGGCGCCGAGCTTGCCCGCGGCCCTGAGCTGCACGAGTTCGGCCAGGATGGCGACCGCGATCTCGGCGTGCGAGGTCTTGCCGAGGTCCAGCCCGGCCGGCACCCTGACCCGGTCGAGCTGCTCGCGGTCGATCCCGCGCTCGGCGAGGTAGCCGAGCACGGCCGCGCCGCGCTTGCGCGACCCGACCAGCCCGAGGTACGCGGGCCGCGCGGCGACCGCCCGCTCGATCGCCTCCTCGTCGCCGTGACCCTGTGTCGCCACCACGACCATGGACCGTTCGCCGGCGCCGGCGGCGGAGAACTCGGTCCAGTCGAGCCGGTCGGCCCGCCAGCCGAGCGCCCGTGCCAGGTCGGCGAGCGCGTGTGTCATCGGAGACCGGCCGACGACGACCAGGTGCGGCGCGGGCAGCACCGGCTCGATGTACACCTCGAGCGCGCCCTCGCTCTGGCACGAGATCGGCACCACCGTCATGCCCTCGGGGATCGCGTCGCCGAACTTGCCGGTGGTCCCGAGCAGCAGCAGCCGGGGCGCGCCCTCGGCGATGACCTGCTGCGCCTGGCGGATCACCGACGGCTCGGCGCAGGCCCCGCCGATCCACCCGTGCACCTGCCCGGACTCGGTGATGATCGCCCGCGCACCGAGCTGGCCCGACGACGGGCCCTGCCGCCAGACCACGGTCGCGAGCGCGACCGCCTCGCCGCGCTGGGCAAGCGCCGCGGCCTGCTCGACCAGCTTCCACCCGTCCATGATCAAACCCCAGACCCGCTCGCCAGGTCGCCAGTGCTGGCCTGCGGGGGGCTGGCCTGCGGGGGGACGACCCCCCCAGACCCCCCCGGCGAGTCATCAGTGCGCACCGGCGGCGCGCCGGAGACGTCCCTGCGGCTCGTGATCGCCTCCCAGACCCGGTCGGGGAGCAGCGGCATGTCGATGTTGCGCAC
>DASPZH010000509.1:0-7532 GCA_035636335.1 Streptosporangiaceae bacterium | reverse complement strand
CAGAGCATCGACGTCGACGAGTTCCAGGTCAGGCTGGTCGCCAGGACACTGCCCGGCAAGCAGTTCGACGTCGGGCGGATGCTACGCGCCAGAATCGCCGCGGTCTTCCGCAGCGAGGGCATCCACCTCCCGCCCGACCTCGAGACGGCCGAGCCGTCGGGGAGCCGCTGATGCGACGAGTACGCGTGTCCACCTGGATCGTCACCGCCGTCTTCGTGGTCGCGCTCGTCGCCTACGTAATCGTCAAGCCGGCGCAGGGCTCGATCGTGCGCGGCCCCCGGTCGCCCGGACAGCACTCGGTGACTCGGACGCCGGCCCCTGGCACCACGCCGCCCGGCACGAGCCCGAGCCCGAGCCCGAGCCCGAGCCCAAGCCCAAGCTCCAGTCCGAGTTCGATCTCGAGTCCGGCGCCGAGCTCGAGCTTGCCTGCCTCGCCGTCGAGTTCGCCGGCCCCCTCCCCGTCAAGCGGCTGACGGTCCGGCGCGCGCGGCACCGGCCTCAGGCAGTGTCGCTCGCCAGCAGGGCATCGGCCAGATGACTCGCCTGCCGCTCGGTGGCCGCGTGGCCGAGTACCGCCGCGAGGAACGACTCCCGGCCGAGTTCGTAGACCGTCGCATCCGTCCGCGCCGTCACGGTGGCGGTGCGCGGGATGGCCCGCAGCAACGCGATCTCGCCGACGCCGTCGCCGCGACCGCACTGCCGCAGTAGCCGCCCGTCCTGGCAGACGTCGAGCTGCCCGGCGGCGATCGCGTAGTAAGCCTCCCCCGGCTCACCCTGCCTGATCAGGTCGGACCCGGCCGCCACCTCGACGCGCGTGAGGGCGGCCGCCAGCCCCTCGATCGCCGGCGCCGGCAGTTCGGCGAACAGCGGAAGTGAGCGCAGCAGCGCGATCTCCACGACCGGGACGCGTGCCCCGGCGTCCAGGCCGAGCAGGTGGCGGGCGCCGGCCGCGACGGCCAGCGGCACCACGGCGGCGACACCGAGCAACGCCAGACGGCTGCCGCCCAGGCCGGCCAGCGCGGGCACCAGCAGCGCTCCCGCGGCGAGCCCGGCCATGGTGAGCCCTTCGAGCACCCCGAAGATCCGCCCGATGAGCTGGACCGGCACCGAGCGCTGCAGCAGGGTGCGGCTGGCGACGTCGAGCAGGGCCCGGCTGGCTCCCACGACGACCAGCAGGGCCATGGTTCCGGCGAGGCCGAGGCCGACCGCGAGCGCTGCCAGCGCGCCGCTCAGCAGCAGCGCCGCGCCGAGGACCGGCGTGGCGAGCCGGCGGCCGACGAGGGCTGCGCTGACGGTGGCGGCCAGCACGGCGCCCGCCCCGTAGGCGGAGTTGAGGTAGCCCGCCCACGCCTGCGACCGGCCGAGCACGCTCACCGCCAGGATGACGAACAGCAGGTCAAGCGCGCCGACCACGGCCGCCTCGGCGGTAAGCAACGCGAGCATCAGCCGGAGCCGCGGCCGGCGGGCGGCCAGCCGAACGGCCTCGCCGAGGTCGGCGAGCACCGCGGCCTGCTGCTCGGGCGGCGTGAGCGCGGTCACCCGCAGGCTCGCGACCAGGGCCGCGGCGACGAGGATGACTCCGGCGCCCGCCGCGAACACGCTCCCCGGGCCGCCGAGCGAGATCAGCAGTCCGGTGAGCAGCCCGGCCACGGTGATCCCCGCCGCCTCGACCCAGCTCACGACCACGTTCGCCGCCGTGAGCTGGTCGGGCGTGGCGCAGATGGACGGAATGAGCGTCGACTGGGCCGGCCGGGTCGTGGTCACGGCGGTCGAGGCGAGCACGGCGGCGCCGTACGCCGCGACCGGCGCGCCGGCCAGGATGGCCGCAGCGGCCCCGGCCATCCCCGCCGCCTGGACCAGGTAACCCCCGGCCAGGAGGATGACAGGGGACCGCCGGTCGGCGACGGCCGCCGCTACCGGGGCGAACACCGCCGCGGGCACGAGCTGCGCCAGCGCCACCAGCCCGGCCACCGTCGCGCCGCCATGAGCGTAGGCGTAGACCAGCATGGCGATCCACACCGCGTACTCGGTGAGCACGAACAGCGCGTATCCGCCGACCAGGCGCACCAGCGCCCGGTTGCCCGCCAGGGAGCGGAACACCTCCCGGCGGGCGCCCTTCTGCCTGCCCATTTCTCACTCGGCCCTGAGCAGCTCAGCGGGGCGAGACCGCGCGGCCAGCAGGGCCGGCAGCACGGCGAGGACGTTCGCGGCCGCGAGTACTCCCGCGACCAGCGCGGCGAGCTCGGCCGGCCGCACCACAGAAACGGGCACGACACCGAAGTTCGTGGCGAAGACCCGCCAGGCAACCTTGCCGATCGCGATGCCCAGCGGCACCCCGGCCACGATCCCGACCACGGCCACCGCGGTCGCCTGCCAGCCGACCACGGCGGCGACCTGGCGGCGGAGGAAGCCGAGCACCTTGAGCAGCCCCGCCTCGGTTCGCCTGCGGGCCACGCTGACCAGGAGCAGGTGCACCATCGTCGCGGCCCCGAACAGCGCGAGCAGCCCGCCGAGCAGGAGCGGGAAGTTCACCGACTGGCCGAAGTTCACCAGCTCGACCGGTTCATCCTGGGCGGCCAGGAACTGGGGGTACTTACTTCTGTACATGGCCAGCGCCGCGGCCCCGGCCGGGCCTGGTGCCGACCGGACGAGCAGCGCGTAGAAGGCCCCCTGGAGGCCTTTGGCCGCACAGTCGGCCTGGCCGCCGCCGGCCGGGCACTGCGCGCGGGCGAGCCCGGCCAGCGTCACCGCGGCCCCGGTGCCGAGGCCGCCGGCGCCGAAGCTCGGCGGGAGGGTGGCGCGGCCCGTGACCCGGAACTTCTCGGTACGCGCGGTGCCGGTCAGCGAGTCGGGAACGGTGACGGCGACCAGGCCGCCGGTGACCGCGCCGACGCTGCGCATGGTCGAAGCGCCCAGCGCGATCTGCCGGTCGCCGTGCGGCAGGCGGCCGTCCACGGTCGAGATCAGCGCCCGCCCGCGGATCGCCTTCACCGCGATCGCCCGCACATGATGGCCGTTGATCTCGAACTCGGCCACCGTGGCCTGCGTGATCTGCGTGATCCGGCGGTCCTGCCGCAGGCGGGGTAGCAGCGAGCCGGTGATCGCCGCCCCTGTCCCGATCCCAACGTTGGCGAACTGCACCTGGTAGGGCGCGCCGTACAGCGCGGGCGACGAGACGAGCGTGTTCAGGCTGGCGCCGAACACGGCGGTCCCGCACAGCGCCGCGAGTGCCAGCACGCTGCCGAGCAGCGCGGTGCCCACCGGGACCGGATCCCGGCCGCTCCCCCGCTCGAGCGCGTTCCTGATCCCGATCATGGCGGCCGGCGGCGCTCCGGTCCGGGCCACCGCCTTGACCACCGCGAGGGGGTACAGGCTCGCCGCCGCGCCGCCGCGCAGCACCCTGGTGTTGCGCACGGCCGGCCAGACCGACAGCGCTACCACGCTGGCCAGCGTGGCCGCCGCGCCGATCACGGCGATGAGCGGGTCGATGACCACCGCACCGGGCGACTCGGTGGCCAGCCTGGCCGCTCCGACCAGTGTCAGCGGGGAGAGCAGCGCGGCGAGCGCCACCGCACCGGCGGCGCCGAGTCCGCCGATGATGGCCGCGCGCAGCAGGCCGAGCGCCACGAACTGGCGGCCGCTCAGACCCAGGGCGGCCAGCGCCTGCCGGTCGTCGGCGTCGGTGACGAACTGCCTGGCCGCGGCCTGCCCGATGACCGCCAGCCCGGCGAGCGCCGCCAGCCAGGCCAGCGCCCACCAGCCGATGGCCTGAGGCCTGATCCCGCGCTGCACGGCGGCGGCGTCGAGATCCAGGTCGTCGGCCCCGAGCGAGTGCAGCGGCCGCAGGTGGGCGTCGAATGCGGGCAGGTCGGCGGCTCCGTGGCGAAGCCGCACGTAGTAGGACGACAGGAACTTCGCGTGAGGCACGGCCGTCGCGAAGGCCCTGGTCGTGAACAGGTCGTAGCGGTCCCCGTTCCCCGCCGGGAACTCGTTCTCCGTCACCACCAGGCCGACGACGCGCAGGTTCTGCCTCGGGACGGCCGACAACCTGATGCGAGCACGGCCGAGCTTGAGCTGGTCCTTGGTCGGCGTCAGGATCTGGATCACCGAGCCGATCCGCACGCCATTGTCCCTGGCGAGGGTGTACGAGGCGAGTACCTCATCCGGGTTCGACTGGTCGGGCATCCGGCCGGAGAGCAGCTTGACCGTTCGCCGCAGGCCGGCCGGCCCGATCTCAAAAACCCCGAACGCACTCCGGTCGATCGGCTTCCGGCAGGTGTCGCAGCGGTGGACCACATTCACCGGGCCGCGCGCCGGCGTCACGGACTTGACCTCGGGGAGGCGGGACAGCGACGGAAGCGGGCGCGCGCTGTAGACGATGACGTCGTAGCCGTGCCGGGCGGCGAAACCGGGGAAGGCGACCGTTGTTCGCCTGGCGGTCGACGCCGCGGCCATCACGAACCCGCCGGCCAGCGCCGCCAGCACGGCGAGGGCGAGCCAGGACTTCCCATGCTGCCGAAGCTGGGTGCGCAGCAGAACGGCGACAGCGCCCACGGAAGCCTCCCTATCCCCAGTCCTGGCCACAGTCTCGCGGGCCGGACCTGGTCGGCAAGGTGGGCAGCAACAAGCGTGCAGTCGTGCTAACACCCCGGATCGCCCGGCCGGGCGGCCGGTGCCGGGGCCCGGCGCCGGCCTCGCGGGCTAGCGGGGCGGGACGATCCGGCCGTAAGACGCGAGAGTGCGGAGCGCATCCAGGGTCACGATGCCGCGCCACTCCAGGCGAGACGCCTCGCTGGGCGGCTCCCACGCGATCGGCCAGCCGCCGTCTGGCTGCTGGTCGCGTTGCAGCCGGTCGAGGTGCGCCTCGATCACCTCGCGCGGGAACAGGTCGCGCCAGCGGCTGCCCGCCTGCGGCGCGACGCTGAGCGGGGACAGGCCGTAGCCCTGGTCCTCCGGGTCGGCACGGAAGTGCGACGCGCTCGCAAGCTGGTCCCGGACCCGCGCCGCTGCCGTCTCGGCGCGGTCGCGGTCCGGCACGTGCTCGAGGAAGACCAGGATCTCGCGCAGGGCATGCGCGTCGTCGGGCAGCCCGGAGCCGCCGAGCTGGTCCCAGCACCACGACGTGGCCTCGGCCAGCCACGGGTGATCGGCACGAAGCTGGTGCAGCAGCCCGGCCAGCCCGGCGGTGGGGTTCAACCCGGGCTCGTAGGTCCACTCGGTCCAGTGCGCCGCTCTCGGGTAGCCCTCGATCACCGGGAACGCGGGCGGCACCGCTCCGGCTTGGTCCGCGTCGGCGGCGACCTTCGCCAGGTAGTCGCAGGCACCCTGGACCAGCGGCCGGTCGGTCGTGCCGGCCGTCACCAGCCCCTGAAGCGCGACCTCGACATCGATGGGCAGGCTGGCCGGGCAGCGTATGTCCGGCTCGAGCCCGTGGCCGAAGCCGCCGTCGTCGTTGCGGTAGCCCCTGAGCGCGTCGACGACGCCCGCGGCGGCGGCACCTTCGAAGCAGGCGGCGAACAGGCGCCGCTCGAGCAGCCGGCCCTCGCGCAAGATGAACTCGCGGCCAGCGGTGTATGCATTTCCTTCCATACCCGCCAGGCTAGGGGCTGGCCGGCCCGCTGGTCTTGAACAAATCGGACGGCGTAGTGCCCGCCAGGCGCCTGGTCTCGCGGCTCAGGTGCGCCTGGTCGGCGTACCCGGCCCGGGAGGCGAGCAGTGCCAGCGAGTCCGTGTCGCGAGCCAGCCGCATGGCCCGCCGAAACCGGAGTACCCGGTCCAGGGTCTTCGGCCCGTAACCCACCGCGGTCCGGCAGTGCCGGTGCAGGCGGCGCTGTTCCACAGCCAGGGCCTGGCTGGCCGCGTGCACGGCCCCGTGCGCGGCCGGCTCTCGCCTGAGCAGCGCGACAAGGCCGTCTATCATCGGATCAGCCCCGCCGGTTCGACCGGGCTGGTCGGCTACGGCGCTGTCGAGTACCCGAGCGGCGGCGGCAGGGTCTGGCGTCGACGCGAGCCGTTCGGTGAGGCGCTCGACGCGGGCCCGGTCCCAGAGATCAGCCAGCGCGACCCGGCTGTCCAGCAGGTCGCAGGCTGGCACGCCAAGGAAAGCGGGAGCCCTGCCGGGCAGGAAGCGCACGCCGGCGACGGCCAGATCGGGCCGCGGGTCGACCGCGACCGGACCCGTGTCGGGTCCCGCGACGAAGAGCGATGAGCCGTCCCAGACGATGTCAATGCACGCGTCCGGCAGCACGCGGACGACGGCGTCGCTCGGCCAGGCGGCCCAGATGCACGCGACGCTGTCGCGCGGACCGCAGTCGGCCGGCCACTCGACGTAGCGGCGCTCCGGCAACTCCGACCCTGACGGCACGTACCTATTCTGGCCTAGAGCGTTCTGGCCTAGAGCGCCCGCAGGCCGTCGAGCACCTTCTTCAGCACGCCCTCGTCCCGGGTCTGGTCCGTGGCTGGCCGGAACACCTTGAGCAGGCCCTGCTGATGCAGGTCGCTGAGCAGGACCTGCACCACGCCGAGCGGCAGCCTGGTCTGCGACGCGAGATCGGCGACCGCGATCGGCGTTCCGCACAGGTCAAGCAGCCGCCGGTGCTCGGGCGGCAGCCAGGGTCCGTGCACTACCGCCGAGTCGACCGCCCCGACCACGTCGACGACGTCGAGAACGACGCCGCCCGGGCGGGCTCGCCCCCTGGTCAGCGCGTACAGCCTGACGACCGGGCCGGCCTCCTGGTCGAACCACCTCTCGCCGCGGGGACTCATTGGTGCGACCCTCCTCTGCGGCCTCAGGAGTCGTCCGGTTCGACGGCCTCCGCCGGGCCGCCCAGCCAGCCTCGCTGCAGCGACGCGGCCAGGGTGCCGAGTTCTTCCGGAGTGCTCCCGAAGTTCACGCCATGCTGCGGCGCCTCGTCGGCCGTTCGCCCTGTGCCCGGAGCTTCGGCGGGCGGTGACCCCGTGCCACGCGGCTCGGCGGGCGGCGACGCCATGCCCGGCAGATCACCCGCCGGCGAGCGGACCGTGCCGGTAAACGCGGGCGGCGCACCGGCGTCGCGAACTCGCCGCGGGCCGAGTTCGTTCTCGTCCGACGCTGCGCCGCCGGATGATCTCGAGTCCTCCCGGACCGGACCGGCCTGCCCGGCAGCGCCGGGGCCGGCGGTGCCGGGGCCAGTGCTGGCGCCGGTCTGAACCGCCGCCCAGGCACTCATCCCGGCGACGGGCACCGGCCGGATCTCGGGCGATGCGCCCGGCTCGGTGTCCAGCCCGAATCCCGACCCGACGCCGGCGAGCTGCCGGTCAGGCGCCGGCAGTTGCAGCCGACCGAGGTAGCCGCCGCCGGCCGAGGCCTCCGCGGTCTCGTCGACCACGGTGACGGCGTACGGCAACAGCACGATCGCGGCGAGCCCACCGTACGGCGACTGGCGCAGCGTGATCTTGACCTCGTGCCTGGCCGCGAGCCGCGCGATCACGAATATGCCCAGCTTGTCGCTGTCGGCCAGGTCGAACTCGGGCGGGTTGGCGAGCCGCTCGTT
>DASPZH010000508.1:0-6756 GCA_035636335.1 Streptosporangiaceae bacterium | reverse complement strand
CGGCCATCCATCTAGGACTGCCGTTGCCGGCAGCCTCGTGCGGTCTACCCGCGAGCATCGGGCGGGCCGCCCTCAATCGCTCGCGCAGGCGCGGCGCCGCAGCGCCGCGCCCTTCTGACCTTGCTCCGGGTGGGGTTTACCGAGCCGCCGCAGTCACCTGCGGCGCTGGTGGTCTCTTACACCACCGTTTCACCCTTACCGCCCGGCCGGAGCCGGGCGGCGGTCTGTTTTCTGTGGCACTTTCCCGCGGGTCACCCCGGGTCGGCGTTACCGACCACCCTGCCCTGCGGAGCCCGGACCTTCCTCGGCGGCTCCGGCCGGAACCGGAACCGACGCGGCCGCCCGGCCAGCTCGCCCGCCGCTTGGGACCAGTTTAGGCCCTGCCGCTCAGCCCGCGTCGTCGTCGCTGCTGCAGATGGGCGGTGTCGTTCAGCGACCGGAGCACGGCCGAGCCATTGTCGAAGCAGTCGATCCTGGTCAGCGACGCGACATCCAGGTTCATCCGGAACATGGCCTCGGGCGGCGCCAGCAGCGCCCGGCACACCAGCGTCTTGATCGGCGTGACATGGCTGACCAGGACCGCGCGCTCGTGCCGGTGCGCCTCGAGCAGCCGGTCAAGCGCGGCCAGCACGCGAAGCGCCACCATGGCGAAGCTCTCGCCGTCCGGCGGGGCGGCGTCGGGGCTGGCCATCCAGGCCGCCAGCTCGTCCGGCCAGCGTTCTCCCGCCTCGGCGAACGTCAGCCCCTGCCACGCGCCGAAGTCGGCCTCGACCAGGCCGTCGTCGACGACCAGCGGCGCCCCGTTCGCCTCGGCGACGGCCTCCGCGGTGTGCCTCGCGCGTTGCAGCGGCGAGGTGACGATGACGTCGACGGGCGGCCCGGCGGCCAGCCTGCGGGCCGCCAGCCTGGCCTGCTTCACGCCCTCCTTGGTCAGCGCGGTGTCACCGCGGCCGGCGAACCTGCGCTCGGCCGAGAGCTCCGTCGCGCCATGACGCAGCAGCAGCGTAGTCGTCCGCTGACCGGCCGCGCCCCAGCCCGGCGCCAAGCCACGCCCGGGCGCCTCGCCGTGCCCGGGCGCCTCATCGTGCCCGGGGGCCGGCGCTCCGCGCACCGCGCTCCCGCGCACCGCGCTCCCGCTCGGCGCCGCGCCGCCTGCTGAACTCTCCCCGCTGGTCACAGGCCCGAGTCAGCCGTCCGGACCAGGATCCGCCTGCACTCCTCGCAGCGCAGCACCTCGTCTTCGGGCGCCGCCCTGATCGCGTTCACGTCCGACGTGTTGAGCGTCAGGTTGCAGCCCTGGCAGCGGCGCTGCCGCAGCGCGGCGGCGCCCACCCCGCCGTGCTGCGCCCTGAGCTTGTCGTACAGCGCGAGCGGCTCGGCGGGCACGGCGCCGACGACCTCGACCCGGCGGTCACCCGCCTTCGCCGCCTGCTCGGCCAGCTCGGCCAGCGCCGCGTCCCTGGCGGCGCTGACGCGGGCCAGCTCGTTCTCGAGCTCCTTGCGTTCCGCGGTCGCCTCGTCGAGCGTGGCCTGCGCGGTCTCCCGCCGCTCCATCACGTCGAGGACGATCTCCTCCAGGTCGGACTGCCTGCGCTGCAGCGACTGGACCTCGGACTGGAGGTTCTCGAGTTCGCGGGGCGAGCTGACCATGCCGCCGTCGAGCCTGCTGCGGTCGCGGTCGATCCTGGCCCGCACCTGCTCGACATCGGCCTCGGCCTTGGCCTGCTCGCGTCTCAGGTCGCTGCCGCGGGCGGTGAGCTCGGCGATCGAGTCGCGGAGCTCACCGTCGCGGGCCTCCAGCCTGGCCAGCTCGGCGTGCTCGGGAAGGCCGCGCCGCCGGTGCTCGATCCGGCCCAGCTCGGCATCGATGTCTGCTAGCTCAAGCAGCCGACGCTGCGCCTCAGGCGATGCTTTCACGAGGCCACGTTAGCCTGCCCGGCCGCGTGCGCGCACAACCCCGGGCCGGAACCTCAGCCCGGCGGCAACAGGACCTTGCTGACGATGTAGACCGTGGCGTTGGTGGTGGCGCCATCGTTGGCTAAACGGCCGGGTCAGCGCCGTTCTAGCCGATCATGACCACCGGCTCGGATGTCGGCTTGAGCGAGCCGGTGGCCGGCTCGACGGTGAGGCCGACCATGTCCCCGGCCGACATCCCGGAGATCAGCGCGGGCCCCGCCATTCCGTTGCGGTGGATCCTGAGCAGGCCGGCCGGCCGCTCGCCGGCCGGTCCCATCAGCCACAGTTCGTAGCTACTCGCCCGCGGCAGCGGCGGCAGCCCGTGCGCGATGAACACCCCCATGTGCTCGCGGCCGGAGGCCACGACGATCGCCATGCCGCCGGTGCTGACCGGCGCGGACCGCATCACGGCGTCGGGCGCGCTGAGCACGGCGCTAACCGTGAAGGGCTGCTGGCGCCCCTGCTGGTCCGCGTAGTGCGTGCCGGCGGCGACTCCGGCCGCGACGGCGATCACCGCTGCCGCGGCCGCCGCTGCGCGGATCGCCCGCGACCTGCCCGCTGCGCGGCGCCGGCGGGTTATGTGTTGCTTTCCGGCGATAACGGGAGCGAACTGGCCGGTGCGGTGGGCAGCCCGGATCGTAGACTCCCGCAGCTCGGGACGCGGGCGGACGGCGCGGGCCGTGCCCAGGCTCGCTGCCGCCTCGCGCAGCTCGCCGATCTCCGCCCGGCAGGCCGCGCATCCGGCGAGGTGCGCGGCGAACCTGGCGCGCTCGTCGGCGGAGACCGCGTCGAGCACGTACGCCCCGGCCAGGGTGTGCAGGTCGGGATCGCCGGAAGTCATCGTTGCACCCCCAGACAGTCCCTGAGCTTGACCAGGCCGTCCCGCATCCTGGTCTTGACGGTTCCGGCCGGAACGCCGAGCAGTTCGGCGACCTCGGCGTAGGTGTACCCGCCGTAGTAGGCGAGGCTGACGCTCTCGCGCTGCAACGCCGTGAGCGAGGCCAGGCAGCGCTGCACCCGCTCGCGCTCCAGGCTGGCCTCGACCGCCTCGGTCACGTCGTCGTAGTCGATGACCGCGGTCGCGGCCCTGAGCTCGCGGTCGGAGTGGCTGCGCTCGGACCGCACCCGGTCCACGGCACGGCGGTGCGCGAGCGTCATGACCCAGGCGGTACCGCTGCCCAGGGCCGGGTCGAACCGGCTCGCGCGCCGCCAGACCTCCAGCATGACCTCCTGCATGACCTCCTCGGCCATGGCCGGGTCGCGCAGCACCTTCCTGGCCACGCCGAGCACCCAGCCCGCGGCCAGGTCGTAGACCCCTTCGTAGGCCTGTTCGTCGCCGCGGGCGACGTCGGCCAGCAGGTCATCCAGCTTCGGGGACGGGCCGTGCGCGCCCCGCGCGCCGCGTACGCCGCGCAGGCGCCCGGTCGGCAGTGCCCCCGGAGGCTGCCGGTCGCCGTCGGTCATGCCCACACCTGATTATTCGTAGCCGCTCGTCCGATGGCTTGGCCTTCGCCGCCGACCGAACCATGGTCGGCGCTGATACGAATAACAAGTGTGACCCTAGACATGCGCCTGCCCGCGCGCGGCATCCTCGTCGGCCTGCTGTCCGGGGCGGTCGGCGTCTGCGTCGGCTTCCTGGTCAGCGGCATCACCGGTCCCGTCGGCTCACCCGTGGTGGCCGTCGCCCAGATGGCCGTCGACCTGAGCCCGCCGCCGGTGAAGAACTTCGCGATCAGGGAGTTCGGCACGAACGACAAGCTGGTGCTCCAGATCGGAGTCCTGGTGGTGCTCGCCGTCTTCGCCGCTTTCATCGGCGTGCTCGCGCGGCGCCGCCCGTCCAACGGCCTGGTCGGGATCGCCGTCTTCGCCGCGGTCGGGCTGGTCGCGGCGGCAACCAGGCCGACCTCGACCGCGGTCGACCTGCTGCCGACCCTGATCGGCTCGGCCGCGGCGGCCGTCACCCTGGTGACGCTGACCCGCGCCGCGGGACCTGCCGCCGGACCCGTCGCCCGGCGGGCGGCCGTGCCCGCGGCCGAGCCGGCCAGGCGCCAGTTCATGACCTACAGCGCCGTGGCCGCGGGCGCCGGCGCCGTGTCCTACTTCGGCGGCCGGCTGCTCAGCGAGCGCGCCAACGTCTCCGCGGCCGTGAAGTCGCTGCACCTGCCCGCGCCCGCGAGCCCGGCGCCGGCCCTGCCGGTCGGCGTGGACCTGCGGATTCCGGGTCTCGCGCCGTTCGTCACCCCGAACTCGACCTTCTACCGCGTCGACACCGCGTTCGTGCTGCCGCAGATTCCGCCGTCAAGCTGGAAGCTGCGGATCCACGGGATGGTCAGCCGGGAGCTCACGCTCACCTTCGACGAGCTGCTCAGGCGACCGCTGATCGAGGACTACATCACGCTGACCTGCGTCTCCAACCCGGTCGGCGGGCCGTATATCGGCAACGCCCGGTGGCTGGGCGCGAGCCTGGGGTCGCTGCTGCGCGACGCGGGGATCCGGGCCGGAGCTGACCAGCTTTACTGCACCTCGTTCGACGGCTTCACCTCGGGCACGCCCGTCCAGACCGCGATGGACGGCAGGGAAGCCCTGCTGGCCATCGGAATGAACGGCAACCCGTTGCCGACGGCGCACGGCTTCCCGGTCCGCACCGTGGTCCCCGGGCTCTACGGGTACGTGTCGGCGTGCAAGTGGGTCACCGACATCGAGGTGACCACCTACGCCGCCAACCACGCCTACTGGGCCGAACGCGGCTGGAGCCAGCAGGCGCCGATCAAGACGCAGTCCAGGATCGACGTCCCGTCCGGGCAGGGGCCGGTGAAGGCCGGGCCGACCACGATCGCGGGCGTCGCCTGGGCGCAGCACAAGGGCATCGACGCCGTGGAGGTGCGGGTCGACCGCGGCCCCTGGCGCCAGGCCAAGCTCGCTACCGTGCCGGGGATCGACACCTGGCGGCAGTGGTCGGCCGGCTGGAACGCCACCCCTGGAACCCACCGGATCGAGGCGCGCGCTACCGACGCCACCGGCTACACCCAGACCCCGCTGGCCGAGCCGCCCGAGCCGAACGGCGCGACCGGCTACCCGGCCATGACGGTGACCGTTACCCGCTAGCGTGACTTCCCCAGGCCGGCGTGGTCGGGCCGTCGTGTTCGACATCGGCGGCGTGCTGCTCGACTGGGACCCGCGCCATCTGTACCGTCGGCTTATCGCCGACCCGGCGGAGATGGCCGAGTTCCTCGGCCAGGTCTGCACGCCCCGCTGGCACCGGGCGCACGACCTCGGAGCCGACACCGAGCTGTCGTGCCGCGAACTGGCCGCCAGGTTCCCGGACCGCGCGGACCTGATCATGGCGTGGGCGCATCGCAGCGAGGAGATGGTGGCAGGCCAGCTCGATCCGGCCGTCGAGGTGCTCGCCGAGGTGAAGGCCGCCGGTGTGCCGTGCCTGGCGCTGAGCAACATGGAGCCAGACAAGTTCCTGCTGCGCCGGGCCAGGTTCCCGTTCTTCGGCCTCCTCGACGGCTGGGTGATCTCCGGCATCGAGGGCGTGGCGAAACCGGACCGGGCGATCTTCGAGATCCTGCTGGCTCGCTACGACCTTGAGCCAGCGGCGACCGTGTTCGTCGATGACATGGCCGCCAACGTCGCCGCCGCGCGCGAGCTCGGCATTCGCGCGATTGAGTACTCGACGGCCGGGCGGCTCAGGCGCGAGCTGCGCGACCTCGGACTTCCGATCGCGCGCGGGTCGGCAGCGCCCTAGGAGCCGCCCCGAATGCGGGCTGGCCCCGGCTCAGAGAAGCTGGTCGCGGGCCTTGCCGTACATGTAGGCGCCCAGCCATCGGCCCATCTCGTCGAACAGCCGCCTGCGCCCGGCCGCCGGACCACCGGGCGACGCCCCGGAGTCCGGCTCGTCGTCGAGGTACAGCCAGGTCACGTGCTGGCCGAGCCTGACCGCGCCCTTGCCCCGGCCCTTGCGCACGCCGCCGCGCCCGCCGCCCGGCGGGCCGCCAGGCTGCCCGGCGGCCGAGATCACCAGGACCGGGCAGGTGATGTCCAGCTTCCCGGTCAGGCCACGGCCGAAGTCGGGATTGGACAGGATCAGCGCGGCGACCGGGCCGCCTGCCCGCCGGGCGTGGCACCACAACGCGGCGGGCGCCGCCGCCGCGTCCTCCGCGCTGAGAATGACCGCGTCGATCCCGTCCGCGTCGCGCAGGTGCCGGCACGCCGAGTCGAGCGTGGCGAAGCAGGCCCGCGCCGCCCTGGCCCGGCGGCCACGGGTCGTGGCATCGAGCGGCTCGCGCAGGTCAAGGTCGGTGACATAGAAGTGGAAGCCGCGCTCGTTGTACCAGCGGGCCAGGTCAGCGGGCGCGAACGAGCCGGTCAGGTCGTGCAGGTGCAGGACCGCGCGGCGGCTCGGCCGGGCCGAGCGGCGCAGGAATACCGCCGACCCGAGTGTCCCGGCCGCGACGCCCGGCGCGGGCGGCAGCGCGACCGCCTCGTACTCGTCGAAGGCCCCGCCCTGCTCAATCATGAGGCCCATTCACTTCCCCGTCCCTGTCTGCGCGCCCGGCTGACGCTCCCTCGTGACTGCGTTGCCTGCCGGAAAGGCCTGGCTGCGCGCGCCTCGCTCCCGGGGCTGGCGGTCGGTCGTGGCGGGGCCCGCGGAGGTGAGCGAAGCGGAGCCAGGCCCGCCGCGACGCCGTGCGCGGACCGTCACGGTTAGTGTCGCACCGTAACCGAGAGCACGCGCGCCAAACGCGCGGAGCAATCGGCGACGCTCTCAAAATTATCCGGCAATTATCAGGATCA
>DASPZH010000507.1:0-3215 GCA_035636335.1 Streptosporangiaceae bacterium | reverse complement strand
CGGGGCGACCGCGCACGGGATGACCGGGGCCGCGATGACCGGGGACGTGATGACCGGGGACGCGATGACCGGGCCCGGGGCGGCCGGGGCCGGGATGACCGGGGCCGGGGCGACGGGGTGCCAGGTGGCAGATACCCGGGCTCGAGGAAGCAGAGCAGCGGGAGCCGGGATCGCTCCGACCGCGGCCGCACGAGCCGGGATCGCTCCGACCGCGATCGCGGCAGCCGGGATCGCACCGACTGGAATCGCGGCGACCGGGGCGCGGGGGAGCAGGGGGACCGGCCGCGCGAGAGCGTTCGGCTGCCGACCGTGCCGGTCAGCATCACCGCCGACCAGCTTGATCCCGCCGCGCGGGCCGAACTCAGGACGCTGCCGTCCGACCTCGCCGACTCGGTCGCTCGGTTCCTCGTTGCAGCGGGACAGGCCGAGGATCCCGAGCGCGGCTACGAGTACGCGCTGGCGGCGCGGCGCCTGGCGGCACGGGTCGGCATTGTCCGCGAAACCTGCGGCATCGCGGC
This sequence comes from Streptosporangiaceae bacterium, assembly GCA_035636335.1. Classification (GTDB taxonomy): domain Bacteria; phylum Actinomycetota; class Actinomycetes; order Streptosporangiales; family Streptosporangiaceae; genus Chersky-822. Next base: position 2,697 of record DASPZH010000507.1, on the reverse strand, counting down.
GTATCGCGCCGAGAAGTGGGCCGAGGCACTCGCGGAGCTGCGGGCCGCCCGCCGGCTCACCGCCCAGGGCAGTTACCTGCCGCTGATGGCCGACTGCGAGCGGGCGCTGGGCCGACCGGACCGCGCGCTTGCCCTGGTCACGGATCCGCAGACGCAGGAGCTGAGCCGGGACACGCAGATCGAGCTGCGGATCGTGGAGTCGGGCATCCGCCGGGACCAGGGTTTCCCCGAGGCGGCCGTGGTCGCCCTGCAGGTCCCCGAGCTCACCGACGGGAGACTGCGGGCCGGCTCCGCGAGACTGTTCTACGCGTATGCGGACGCGCTTCTCGACGCGGGGCGGCCGGACGAGGCGCGGTACTGGTTCGGCCGGGCGGCGGCCGCAGGCACCGACGGTGAGACCGATGCGGCCGAGCGAGCCGACGACCTGGACATGCTCTCCTTCGATGATCTGGAGCTTCCGGCCGACGAAGCCGACCGGACCGACCGGGCCGACGACGCCGACCGGGCCGGCGAAGGCGACGGGGCCGACGTCGGCCTGAGCGCGGGCGCCGACCTGGTTCCGCGGCTCGCGACGGCCGCGGACCTGCCGGCCGCTCACGAGGTGATCAAGGCGGCCTACGCCCGGTACGCGGACCGGATGGACACCCCGCCAGCCCCGGTACTGACCGACTACCGTGCCGCCGTCGAGGCCGGCCAGGTCTGGGTGCTCGGGCAACCGGTCGTCGGCGTCATCGTGCTGGTCGGAGAGGTAGACAGCCTCCTGGTCGAGACCGTCGCCGTCAGCCCGTCCGCGCAGGGCATCGGGCTGGGGCGAAAGCTCATGGAGTTCGCCGAGGAGCAGGCCATGGCGCACGGGCTGGACCGGCTCACCCTGTACACGAACGAGATCATGACCGAGAACCTGGCCATCTACGCCCGGCTGGGCTACCGCGAGACCGATCGCCGCGTATCGCGCGGATATCGCCGGGTCTTCATGGCGAAGGAACTCACCGGCTAGCGGTGGCTCCGGCAGACGGCTTGTCCAGCCAGTGCATGATGCCGGAGACGTTCGACGGCGCGCCGGCGATGCGGTTGTACTTGGCCGCCAGGTCGGGATCGGCGTCCGGCGCGAACACCGCGTACCGCTCGCGTGTCCGCTCGGCGACCATTGCCACCGCGTGGTCGAGATCCAGCCCGGCCCGGCGGGCTCGCCTGGTCTCGGCCACCCAGAGCCGGATCTCCTCGGCCGACCGGTCGAGCGCCTCGGCCACGGCGTCGACCGGACCGTAGTGGCTGAACAGCAGCCGGGCGGGCCGCAGCGCGGCGAACATGCGCAGCGAGGCGAGCGCGATGTCCAGGTCGAAGTCGGGCGGCGGCGTGGCCGGGCGCTGGTCCCCGGTCTCGGGGATGTAGATCCCGGCCGCGTCGCCGGTGTAGAGGTCGCCGCTGACCGCGTCGACCAGGCCGACATGGTGCTTGGCGTGGCCCGGCGAGTAGTGGCTCTCCAGGCGGCGTCCGCCGCCGAGGTCCACGACGCCGGTGCGTTCGACGGTGCGGATACGCTCGGCCGGGGTAGGCGCCAGCTCGCCGAACAGGCCGTCGAGCTCGTCGCCATAGACCATCCTGGCGCTGGCCATCAGCCGGGACGGGTCGGCCAGGTGCCGGGCACCGAGCTCGTGCACGACGACCTGGGCGGCCGGGAACATCGCGGCGATGTCGCCGACCCCGCCCGCGTGATCCAGGTGGATGTGCGTGACCACGACGGTCGCCAGGTCCGCCGCGTGCACGCCGAGCGAGGCCAGGGCGTCCCGCACGACCGGCGCGGACGGCGCGGTGCCGGTCTCGACGAGGCACGGGCGCTCCGACCGGATCAGGTATCCGGCGGTTATGCCCTGGTATCCGGCCATGCGGGTGTCGATCTGATAGACCTCGTGCCCGAGAGGGACGATGGTCCCGGATTCCGGCGCGCTGCGCACGTCGTCTGTCATGCGCCCATCGTTCCAGGCCGTCCCGAACGCCCGGCAGCCGGGAACGCCGAGTAGCCGATTCAGCCCTGAGCGAACGACCGCAGAACCAGGCCGGTTCGCGGCTTCGGGGCGAAAGAGGTGGACTTGCGCGGCACCTTCTCGCCCCGCGCGGCGACCGCGTACACCTCGGTCGGCGACATCGGGCTGCACAGCACGGCCGTTCCGCCCGCGGCCCGCGCGGAACGCAGCGCGGCCTCGGCGTCGTGGTGCACGATCCGCACCGACTCCTCGTCGTCGGTCAGCTTCCAGAGCGTGGTGATCAGCAGCTCCTGAAGGATCGCGGCGGGCAGCGCGCGCCAGGCCGCCGACCGGCCGGCCGGCATCGCCGACTGTGCCTGGTCCGGGTCGGGATGGCTGATCAGGTACGCCGACTCGTCGCCGGCCAGTACGAACGCCGGACCGTCGCCGCTGGCCGCGGCCAGCGCGCTGAGCGCGCCGGGAAGCTCGTCGCGCTTGCCCGGCACCCGCCGGACGGTGAAGGCGGGTGTGGCGAGCTTCACGGCGCGCTGCACGTCGAGGTTGGGGATCACTCGGTGTATCGCGCCGATCCGCGGCGGGTAGCTGGCCGAGTCGACCAGCAGCGCGAGCCCGTAGTCCCACGGCCCCGGCCCGGATCCGCCCCGGTGCCGGCGCGCCTGCAACTGCCGGTACGCCGCGTACCGATGATGCCCGTCGGCGATCAGCGCCTGCC
>DASPZH010000506.1:0-4802 GCA_035636335.1 Streptosporangiaceae bacterium | reverse complement strand
TCTGGCCTGGCGGCGCGGGCGCCGGTGCCGGTCCGGCTGCGGCAGCGCCGCCGCCGCGGCGCAGGCGGCGATCCCGGCGGCGGGCGGCGATACCCGGCCTGGCGGTGACCACCGTCCGCCCCGACTCCGCGAGTTCGCCGTCGCCGTGGGCCGGGTTCGGCGTGTTCTGCCTTTAGGCGGCGGTGCTGCTGACCCTGGGGGCCGTCCGGATGCGCCGCGGCGACGCATGACCGGTGTCGTCAGCCGCCCGGGCGCTCGGCACCTGACGGGCGTGGCGGACCGCTCAGGCACGCGACGTGATCGAGCCGAGCCGGGCTATCCTCCGCCGGAACACGCCGTCTTTCAGGCCCACGTCGAGCGCGAACTTCTCGTTCCGCTCGAGCTGCACCCCGCCGACGCTGACCCGGTTGACGGCCACGTAGACCTGGCTCCACGGGCAGTCGCGGAGCGCCTCGTCGCCCTGCCGCCTGATGTTCCCCGCCCCGACGGCAGCGACCATCTCGTCATGGAACCGCACCGTGCTGGCCGGGTCGGGGTCGGCGCGCCAGAGCTGGCGGAGCCGCTCGGTGTCGGCCGGGCTCGCCCGGCGCTGCGGGCGCTGGAACGCGGCCGTCAGCAGCCAGATGTCTCCGCTAGGCGGGACTGCGGGGGCGGGCGGGGCAGCGGAGGCCGGCTGGCCGGCGGAGCGGGGCGGGCGCGTCCCGCGCTCCTCGCGATGCCGCATGTCGACCCCCGGCGGCCCGGCCGCCGGCCCTCGGCGCGACCCGGGCTGCGGATCTGGCCGGGGCCGGGGCTGCGGCTTGGCCGGCGTCCTGGGCGGCTGGGCGCCGGGGATGAAACCGAGCCGGTCGAACCCGCGGCCGTAGTAGCCGCCTTCCGGGCCGACCTTGAGCGTGAATAGCTGCCCGGCCGCGAACCGCTCGGTGCCGATCGTGACGTCGGCAAGTGCGACGAAGGTCGCGATCCACGGGCAGGCCCGGCTGAACTCCCCCGGCCTGGCCGTTGCCTGGCCCGCCCGCACCGCGGCCGTGATCAGGCCGAAGAGCCGGTAAGTCTCGTCCGGATTGGTGTCCGCTCGCCAGAACGCCTCCAGTTCGGCGATGCGCGCGGGGTCGTTCTGGTACGTCGACCTGGCGCCGGGGTCGGTGACGGCCCAGGCATCGAACCGCAGCCCGAGGCGCTCGCCCAGGGTCGGCTCAGCGGGACGCGGAGGGGACGGCGGGCTGGCCGGCTGGCTCATCGTGCGCGGTCCGTACCCGCTGCCCACCTGCACAGGTGACCGGCCAGGGCCGGCCTGCCGCGGCGGTGTGGCGCCGGCCGGGCCCCGCTGCGGTGCGTGAGGGCTGGCCGGAGCGGGCGGCGGCGGCAGCCGGCGGGCCCGGCCGGACGCCTGCCCGAACGCGTCATACCGGGGATCGATGAGCGCGGGCCTGGCGATCTGCTGGCCCGCCAGGAAGTAGGTCCGCACGACTTCGGCCAGCATGGCCCAGATATCCCGGCCTAGCCGCACCGCCTGCCGGTCACTCTCCGCGGCCTCGACCTGGTCGAGCTTGGCCCGTGCTACCCGGACCGATGCAGCGATGGCCTCGAACGCGCCGTCATACTTGCGCGGCAATCGGGACCGGTCCTCCAGTGCGTTATTCATCGCGTCCTCGACGCAGGTGCCCAATTGCTGGGCAGCCTGAATCGAGGCCACGAAATGCGCCGGGGACGCGTCGGCTACCCAGTCGAGCCTCGGGGCAGGCGCCGGAAGCTGGAGGAACAGTTCGAAGGCGGGGTCGGTCTCGACGGCGGCCAGCGCCCGTTGCGCGTGCTCGATCCACTGCAGCGCGGCGCCGTAGAGGCTGTCCGCCAGCACGAACGTCGCCTCGGGCAGCTTGCCGGGCTCACCGAGCTGCCGCTGGGCGGTGGCGTCCAGGACGGCCGCCATATCCTGCAGTGCCTGGGCCGCCCAAGCCGAGAGCAGGAAACTCGTGGTGGCGCTATTTTGCAGCCAGGGGTGGCTATTGATGGCAATCTCGAGGCGCAGGTCGCTCATCGGCCCGTCGAATGCGGTAATGCCGGTGGTGACAGCGCGCTTTTTCTGGCCGAGCCCTGCCGCATCGACGACTTTGCCGGTAATGCGGTCCCACAGACTCATTAATTACGCCCTTGTAGCCACGCTTATCGCCCGGCCCGATAACCATCTGTTTGGATAATTATATACGGGAAGTCCCCTGGTTCATCCTGCCAACGCGGAAGAGTTCGGCCCTGGCCGGATGACGCGCTTGGGGCGCCTGGGCCGGGCCGCGGCGCGGTCAGGCGGCGCGGTCAGGCGGCCCGCCCGATGGCGGGACTCTACCCTTGGTCGGCGAGCAGGTTCCTGCCCTGGTTGACGATGTGCGTGACCTCGTCGGCCATGTGCGCGATGAGGGCGATCCGACCGTCGTCCCGCCGCACGGGCGTGTTGACGACGGCCCAGTAGCGCTCCTCGAACTGGCCCGGCCTGCCCGGATCCTCGACGTCGTACCTGATCGGCGCCATCACATCTCGCTCGCCGGTGGCGATGACCGTCTCGAGTGAGTCGCGCAGCCGGGCCGGTCCGGTGCTGCCTGGATCGCCGGGATCGCGCGGGTTGTCGGGGAAGGCGTCGAACAGGTTGCGGCCGATGACCTGCTCCAGGCCGCGGCCGGCCGCCTCGAGGAAGCCGTCGTTCACGTCGAGGATCACGCCGTCCGGCGTCAGCAGGGCGAGCACGCCGGGCAGCCTCCGGAAGACGGCCTGGTAGTCGATCGCCGATCCAGCCATGCTCACCCCCGGTCGTTTCCATACCCCTGGCGTGGGCAGGCCATGCGGGTACGGACCGCCGCCACCGGTGTTCTTGCTGGTAGCAGCTTCGCTGGCCGGCCCGCGGCACGGGGCGGGCGCGCTTTGTTACGCCGTCCACCCTGCCGAATTGTCCCTTTTGCGCCGCCGCTCGCTGTGATATGTCTAGGCTGAGGCTGGCCGGGCCACCGGACCTCAGCCCGAGCCGACACCGCGAGGAGCGACATTATGCCCTACGTTCCCACCACGGCCGGCGACACCGACACCGACGACCTCGGTGTCGTCTTCATGCACGAGCACGTCTTCATCAGGACCGAGCCGCTGCAGTGGGGATGGCCGGGCTTCGGCGGCTGGGACGCCGAGACCGAGGTAGCGGCGGCCCGCGAGCGCCTCAGCGAGCTGCACCGCAACGGGGTCGACACGGTGCTCGACATGACGGTACCCGGACTGGGCCGCGACCCGGCGCTGGTCGCCAGGGCGGTCGAGGGCACCGGGCTGAGGGTGATGTTCGCGACCGGCTACTACACCTACGACAACCTGCCGTTGGGGTTCCACCTGCGCGGGCCGGGCAAGCTGCTCGACGGCGACGACCGCCTGCTCGAGTCGCTGTTCGAGGCCGACCTGACGACCGGGATCGGCGACACCGGGTTCCGCGCCGCGGTGCTCAAGCTCGTCACCGACGAGCCGGGGATCACGCCGGACGTGGAGCGACTCGCGCACGTCGTGGCCAGCGTCCACCTGCGCACCGGCGCCCCGATCTGCACCCACGCGCACGCGCCGTCCAAGCGCGGCCTGGACCAGCACCGGGTGCTCACCGAGCGAGGCGTCGACCCGAGCCGGGTGATGATCGGGCACTCGAACGAGTCGACCGACCTTGACTACCTCGCCCGGATCATCGACAACGGCTCCTACCTCGGCTGGGATCGCTGCGGCCTGTCGGTCTCCGTGCCGCTCGACGCGCAGATCGACACGCTGGCCGCGCTCTGCGAGCGCGGTTACGCGAACCGGATCATGCTGTCGCACGACAAGTCCTCCTTCATGGACTGGTTCAGCGCGGCCGATGTCGACCCGGTGCTCCCCGACTGGCGGTACACCTACATTCACGACGCGGTGCTGCCCGGCCTGCGCGAGCGCGGCGTCACCGACGACCAGATCGAGCAGATGCTGATCCGCAACCCGCGCGAGTTCTTCGGCGCGGCCGGGTCGGCCTGACGGCGCGCGGATACGGCAGGAGGAACCCCGATGGTGGTCACGGCAGCGCCCAGGGGCGCGAACCCATTCGACGACACCGGCGTCCGGCCGGACGACAACGGGATCCGCCGATACCCGGGCCTGCACGAGTCGCTGGTCGAGATGCTCGGCGACAGCGTCCGCGCCGACCCGGCGGCCGAGGCACTGGTCGAGGTGGGCGGCGGCCGGCTCAGCTACGCCGAGCTGTGGGACCGGGCATCTCGGGTGAGCGGCGGCCTGCGCGGGGCCGGCGTCCGGCCCGGCGACCGGGTGGCGATCAGGCTGCCGAACTGCAACGACTGGGTGCTCGCGTTCTTCGGCGGCTTGATGGCGGGCGCGATCGTGGTGCCGGTCAACACCCGGTTCACCGAGCCGGAGACCGCCTACGTGATCGGCGACTCGGGCGCCTCGTACGTCTTCGAGCCGGGCTCGGCGCTGCCCGACGGCGGGCCGCATGTCCACGAGGGCGCGAGCCGGACCGACGTCGCGGCCATCTTCTACACCAGCGGCACCACCGGCTTCCCCAAGGGCGCCATGCACACCCACGAGAACGTGCTGGCGAACGTGGAGACCGCTTACCGGGTGGTCAACATCCCGCGCGACCTGGGCCGCGAGGGGCGAACGCTCGTGGTCGTGCCGCTGTTCCACGTCACCGGCTGCCATAGCCAGACCATGCCCGCGCTGCGTGGCGGCGGCGCGGTAGTGATCGACGCCGCCTTCGACGGCGCCCGGATGATCGACACCCTGGAGCGGGAGCGGATCACCAT